>CAZQRR010000006.1:1806-25922 GCA_964595675.1 uncultured Rubrivirga sp.
AACTGCAGGCGAGTCTCGTGCGGCAAGATGACCCGGTCCATGTATCCCCTCTCTGCCGCCATGTAGGGGTTGGCCAAGGTGTCGGTGTACTCATCGATCAGGTCCGAACGTCGGGTGTCGGGATCGTCAGCACTGGCCAGTTCCTTGCGATACAGGATGTTGACCGCACCTTGCGCGCCCATAACGGCGATCTCGGCGGTGGGCCACGCAAGATTGATGTCCGCGCCCAGGTGCTTGGAACCCATCACCACGTACGCGCCGCCGTATGCCTTACGGGTGACGACCGTCAGTAGTGGAACGGTCGCTTCGGCGTACGCGTAGATGAGCTTCGCTCCACGTCTGATGATGCCGTTGTACTCCTGCTCGGTTCCAGGCAGGAATCCCGGAACGTCGACGAAGGTGATGACGGGGATGTTGAAGGCGTCGCAGGTGCGCACGAATCGGGCGGCCTTCTCCGAAGCGTCGATGTCGAGCGTTCCGGCGAACTGCATCGGCTGATTGGCCACGATGCCCACGGCGTGACCTTCGATGCGCCCGAAACCGGTGATCATGTTCGGTGCGAAGAGCGGCTGGGTCTCGAGGAATTCGTCCTCATCGAGGATCGACTCGATCACTCGATGCATGTCGTAGGGCTGATTCGGTGAGTCGGGGATGATCGAATCGAGGGAGTAGTCCTCGTCGGTGAACTCCATGTTCACCTCGGTGGGGAACACCGGGGGGTCGGAGAGGTTGTTGCTCGGCAGGTACGACAGCAGTGCTCGCACGTAGTCCAGGCCGTCGCCTTCGTTTGTTGCCATGTAATGAGCGACTCCGGAGGTGGAGTTGTGCGTGCGTGCGCCTCCCAGATCCTCGAAGGTCACGTCCTCACCGGTCACGGTCTTGATCACGTCCGGACCGGTGATGAACATGTGCGAGGTTTTGTCGATCATCACCGTGAAGTCGGTGATGGCGGGGGAGTACACGGCGCCGCCGGCGCACGGGCCCATGATCACCGAAATCTGCGGGATCACTCCTGAGGCTTGGACGTTGCGGCGGAAGATCTCTCCGTAAAGGCCTAGTGACACCACGCCCTCTTGGATGCGAGCGCCACCGGAATCGTTCAGGCCGATCACCGGACATCCGGTCTTCATCGCCAGATCCATGATCTTCACGATCTTCTCGCCGAACACCTCGCCGAGGGACCCACCGAACACGGTGAAGTCCTGGGCGAACACGCATACCGGGCGACCATCCACAGTGCCGTAGCCGGTTATCACTCCATCACCGAATGGACGGTTCTTCTCTAGTCCGAAGTTGTGGGAGCGGTGGCGGGTGAGGCCGTCGATCGGCTGGAAGGAACCCTCATCGAGGAAGGCCTCGATGCGCTCGAGGGCGGTCATCTTGCCCTTAGCGTGTTGCTTGTCGATCGCCTCTTTGCGTCGATCCGCTGCGTTGGCGCGACGGGCCTTCAAGATCTCGGCCTTGCCGGCCGTGGTGCGGCGCTCTGCCCCTTGCGGTTCGGTGCCTTCGACTGCCTCGGCGCTCATGGCTCATCCCTCCACGCGCTGGTGGGTGTACTGGCGATGATGCGTACCTTAGCCGCGTGAGCGAAGCCCCGTGGGTGCCCGATGGTGCTCGAGTGCTCGATCTCCTGACTGCCGCTGGGTGCCCGTGGCCGGCGCCTTCCTACGTGGACTCGACAGGTTCGACCAATGTCGATGCCGTCGCGTTGGCCTCGCGCGGCGCGGTGGACGGCACGTGTGTGGTGGCCGGTGAACAAACCGCAGGCCGAGGTAGGCACGGGCGAAGTTGGATCAGCGACCCGGGCGCGGGCCTGTGGTCGAGCACCATCATCCGTGCGCTCGAGAACCCCACTCGGCTCCCACTTCTCGCAGCGTTGGCGGTGGTGGACGTCGCCTATGACCTTGGCGGTGTGTCGTGGAGCATCAAGTGGCCCAACGATGTGCTCGATTCACGGGGCCGCAAGGTGGCCGGGATCTTGGTCGAAGGAAGTTGTGGTGGTTCCGATGGCACTGCCGCAGTGGTGGGGATCGGGCTCAATGTGGAGCGGCCGCCTCAGGAGTTCGCCCAGGCAGGCTCGTGGGTCGACGAGACCGGAACGAGTCCTGATCGAAGCGAGTTGCTCGCCGGGTTGTTGATCGCGCTGCACGCGCGGGTGCATCAGCCGTGGGACATCGCGCTGGACGACTACCGCGTCCTGTGTCGAACCCTGGGTGCCCGTGTGCACGTGGCGCTTCCCGGGGGTGAGGAGTTCGAAGGCGTGGGGGTGGACGTGAACGAATCCGGCCACCTGGTGGTGGACACCGGGCAAACGCGGCGAATGGTCGTCGCCGGCGATGTCCTGCATGCGAGCATTGCGCCATGAGCTACCCCACGAAGTTGCTGGCCCCCGGCGAACTGATCGCCTTCGAATTCAAGCCGCATTGGCGCGGGCTCATCTGGCCGGCGATCGTGCTGATCGTCGAGGTGTTCGTAGGTACCTGGCTGTACTTCTCGGTAGCCAGTTGGAGCATCGGCTCGTTCTCGCTGTCCTGGCTGCAGTTGCCGATCCTTGTGGTATTGCTCGGCATCTTGATCTGGCGGGTCGTACTGCCCTTCGCCCGCTGGTTCACCACGCAATATGTGTTCACCACGCGCAGGATCATCATTCGCCGCGGGCTGCTTACCAAGCAGGGACGCGATATGCCCCTGGCCAAGGTGAACAACGTGTCCTTCGAAGTGGGCCTGTTCGGTCGGGTGCTGAACTACGGAACCCTCGAAATCGAATCCGCCAGCGACGACGGCGATATGTACATCCAGGACGTTCCCAATGTCGAGCAGATCCAGCGGTTGGTCTATGAACTGCACGAACTCGATGATGCGCGGCGGCGGGCGGGGGATGGCTCACCCGATCAACTGCCGGCGATGGAGTAGCACTCTCGTACGACGTCGAGACCTGCAGTTTGCGTCGCAAGAACGAAGTCTTGCGACGCAAACTGCAGGTCTCGGTGGATCTAGATCGGGGTGGAGGCGTCGCGCTCGAGGAGTTCTTCGTTGGCGGGATCGGCTAGTTCCTCGGCCGGGATCGCCGGGAAGACCCACTTTCGATAGGACCAGAAACGGAACAGGGTGCCTAGTCCGAGGCCGACCACGTTCGCGCTGATGTTGTCCGCGAGAGGCGTATCGAGCCGCAGGACGTAGTGGCTGAACCACAGACACCCCACCGCGATGAGCATGGCCACCCCGTTGAGGGCGAAGAACATCAGGTATTCCTTGCCCATGTTGGTGCGGCCACGATGTCGGAAGGTCCAATAGCGATTGCCGGCGTAGGCGACGGTGGTGGCCGCTGCCACGCTGATCACCTTCGCGGTGAGGGGCTTGTCGTAGAGCGGACCCTCACCGCCGGCGAACCGCAGGATGTTGAACAGACCGATGTCCACCACCAGCGCGCTGAGGCCGACGATGCCGAACTTCGCGATTTCGCGGTAGAGGTCCCCCAGGGTCGCCTGCAGGTAGCGGTAGCCGCGCGTGATCGAGTGCGGCCCAAGCATCGATGCAGTCTAGCCAGCGCGAGCACGGCCGATGGGGGATGTGGGCGGCTAAGTTGTGTCAGTGACCGGTTCGGGTGCCTTACCTTCCGCGTCGTCGGTTTCCGGATCGGATCGACCACGCGTAGGAATGGTCGGCGGCGGACAACTCGCGCGGATGAGTGCAGCACCTGCTGCGGCCCTGGGAGTCGATTTTCGGATATTGGCGACTTCGCGCGATGAATCCGCAGCCCAGGTGGCTTCCGACGTTTTCCTCGGCTCGCATGATGACGAACGGGCGGTTCTCGCGTTCGCCGACGGCTGCGATGTGGTGACCTTCGACCACGAGCACGTGCCGCCGGCGATCTTGGAGAAGTTGGAAGCACGCGGGGTCGCAGTGCGCCCGGGTCCGCATGCGTTGATCAACGCGCAGGACAAGGCGGTCATGCGCCGGACCCTGGAAGGCGCGGGGGCACCTGTGCCTCGGTGGCAAGTGGTGGAGTCGGTAGGGCAAGCCCGGGAGTTCGCCGGCGAGGTTGGCTACCCGTTCATCCTCAAGACAACTCGCGGTGGGTACGACGGCAAGGGCGTGTGGCGGGCGGAGGATGCCGCAGGTGTTGCCTCGGTGATGACGACGCAGTTGCCGCCGGGTGCGCAGTGGCTCGCGGAGGAAGCGGTGCCATTCGTGCAGGAGTTGTCGGCCCAAGTCGCGCGCTCACCCAGCGGCCAGAGCGTTGCTTACCCGGTTGTCAGGACCGTCCAGACCAACGGCATCTGCAGTGAGGTGGTGGCACCGGCGCCGGGGTTGGATGACGAGCGTGCGGTGCGGGCGCAGCGGATCGCCCTCGACATCGCTGGGGCACTGAACGTGACCGGGATGCTCGCGGTGGAGATGTTCGACACAGGTGATGACGTGTTCGTCAATGAACTCGCGATGCGTCCGCACAACTCCGGGCACTGGTCGATCGAGGGTGCGCGTACGTCGCAGTTCGAGAATCACTTGCGCGCGGTGTTGGACCTACCTTTGGGCGACCCCCGATTGGCGGCTCCCCATGCGGTGATGGTGAACATTCTGGGGGGCGATGTCGGGAACCTGTATTCCGCGTACCGGCATGTATTCGCACGCGATCCGGGCCTGAAGGTGCATCTGTACGGCAAGGAGGTGCGAGCGGGCCGTAAGGTCGGTCATGTGACGGCTGTCGGGGATGATCTGGAATCCCTGCTCGCTCGCGCGCGTCACGGCGCCGACTACTTCATGGGGGTCATCGATGAGTAGTTCGCACACTGAGGCCTTGGTCGGGATCTGTATGGGCTCGGACTCCGACTGGACCACGATGCAGGCGGCATCGGAGGCGCTCGACGAATTCGCGGTGCCCCATCGGGTGGATGTCCTTTCCGCGCACCGGATGCCGGTGGAGATGATCGAGTTCGGACGAAACGCGCGGTCATCCGGCTTACGAGTGATCATCGCCGGAGCCGGTGGTGCGGCACACCTACCGGGAATGCTCGCTTCCGTCACCGCTCTTCCGGTGATCGGCGTCCCGGTGAACGCGACGTCGTTGGATGGAATGGATGCGCTGCTGTCCATCGCACAGATGCCGGCTGGTGTTCCGGTTGCGACCGTGGCGATCGGCGGCGCGCGAAACGCCGGATTACTCGCAGTGCGCATGCTGGGTATCTGTGATGGAGCTCTGCTCGATCGGATGGAGACGTTCCAGGCCGACTTGAACGTTGCGGCAAAAGCCAAGGGCAACGGGATTCGTCGCGAGGTCTAGTTCGGCGCTCAAGGCCTCTCAGGGAACAGCCGCGGATATTCGATAGCCGGGCAGCGATCCATCACCATCGTGAGGCCGGCATCGGTGACTCGCTCGGCAGCGTCGTTGTCGATAACCTCGAGTTGGAACCACACTGCCTTGGCGCCGACCGCTATCGCTTGATCTGCGAATTCCCCGGCGCGATCGAACCGGACGAACACATCCACCACATCCGGAGCACCGCACGCCCTCGCCGCATCCTCGATGGTCGCGAAACCCGGCTCACCGTGCACTTCCCGAGCGCGTGGATGGATGGGAACGATGCGCTTGCCGATGGACTGCAGGAATCTGGCCACGCGGTAGGCCGGTCGGTCGGGGTTGTCACCCAGCCCGACGATGAACCACAGATGGGAGGCCTCGAGCAGATCGCGAATCTGCTCGTCCGTTGCCAGTTCGTTCGTCACGCGTTGTTCGTCAGGCCGTGGGGCGGCCGAGCGCGCGATAGGTCCAGCCGGCAGACCGCCAGAGGTGTGGATCCAGTGCGTTGCGAGCATCGATGATGGCGGCGCTGCGCACCTTGCCGGTGATCTGCTGCGGATCCAAGTCGCGGTATTCGCGCCATTCGGTGCCCAGGAGCAGTAGATCCGCGTCGGTGACGGCATCGAGCAGGTCTTCGCGGTAGTCCATGTTCGGGTAGACGCGTTTGGCGTTGACGAGCCCTTTCGGATCGTGGACGCGGACGGTCGCTCCGGCGTTGGAGATTGCCACGGCAACATCGAGTGCGGGTGAATCGCGGACGTCGTCGCTGTCGGGCTTGAACGTGGCGCCGAGCATCGTCACCACTTTCCCGCGGAAATCACCGCCGAGGGTTTTCCGGGCCAGATCCACCGTGTGAGCACGGCGACGCAGGTTGATCTGGTCCACCTCTCGCAGGAACGTGAGCGCTTCCTCCGCACCCAGTTCGCCCGCCCGTGCCATGAAAGCGCGAATGTCCTTGGGCAGACAGCCGCCACCGAAACCAAGGCCGGCTGCCAGGAAGCGATTGCCGATCCGGGGGTCGTACCCGATCGCCTGGGCCAGCATCGTGACGTCCGCTCCGGCGGCTTCGCATACCTCGGCCATTGCGTTGATGAAGGAGATCTTCGTGGCCAGGAAGGAGTTCGCGGCGACCTTGACCAGTTCGGCGGTGGGGTAATCGGTGATGAGGAAGGGAACACCGTCTGCGATGAGCTGTGCGTACACCTGCCGCATGATCTGCTCGGCGCGCTCGGAGGCGACGCCGACGACGAGTCGATCGGGCTTGAGGGTGTCTTGGACCGCGAACCCTTCGCGCAGGAACTCCGGGTTCCAGACAACCTCCACACCGCTTGCGGCGGTGTTCTTCAATCGATCGACGATGGCATCGGCGGTGCCCACCGGGACCGTCGACTTACCGACCACCACATCGGTGCTCGAGATGTGCGGGGCGAGCGCGTCGACCGCCCCGAAGACCTGCGACATGTCTGCGGCGTACGCGCCGGGTTGCTGCGGGGTGCCCACGCAGATGAAGTGGACGTCGGCTTCCTTGCCGGCTTCCTCGAAGGATGTGGTGAAGCGCAATCGACCTGCCGCGAGGCTCCGCCTGAGTAGTTCCTCCAGCTCGGGCTCGAAGAACGGCACGGTGCCGGAATTCAGCATCTCGACCTTGGCCTGATCGATATCCACCCCGATGACGGTGAAGCCGAGTTCGGCCATGCACGCCGCATGCGTGGCGCCGAGATACCCGGTCCCGATGACCGAGAGTACGGGCGAGGGTGCTGCGGCGGACTGCTCCATGAGTCGAGCGTAGCGAGCGCGCCCCTACGCTTGCAGCATGGCGAACTCCGCGGGTCACAACGCGAACCGGAAGGGGAGCCCATCGGTCCCCGGCACGCGGGTGAAGGAACGCTCGGGCTCGTGGGACGTGCGAGCCGACCACCTCGGAGCCTTTCGTCGACTGGTGACCGCTTCCGTGGGCGGTGAGCCGATCACCCGGGCCCAGGTACGCATCGAGCGGTGGCGTCGTCCCCACCACGGGTGGACCGGTACCCCGGGATTGGCCGGGGTGGACTCATGGGCGGTGAACCCCAAGGTTGATGGTGTCGAGGTGGAGATCGCCGTGCGCGAGGCGGTCGATCCGGCCGCGCTGCTCGCGGGCGTGCTGCGCACGTTGCAGCCGACCGTGACGGGTTTCCCCGCGCCCACCTGGAGTGCAGGAGTTCCAGCGTCGGGGATGTTGGCCGAACAGGTCCGCGATGTGCTCCATGACGGCGATGCTGATCCGCACCTTCGGCGGGCGGATGTGCTGCTCGTGCCTTCGGGTGCCGAGGTTGCCGACACCGTCGCCGAGCGCGTGGTCGTGGTGACCGAGGGAAAATGGGGAGAGCGCAACGTTTTGATCGATCCCACCATCCACCGACCCCACGGTCGAAGCTCGGACTTCGTGGGCGAAGTGGTCGACGCGACGAGCATCGTTGCGAAATACCGACTCGGTGTGGACATGCCGGATGTGAAACCTTTGAGGGCGATATCCGCGGTCACCGATGCGTCGTCATTACCCACCTGGCTGCGCGCGCAATTAGCCGCACTCGGTGTGGTCCTCGTCGAATCTGACGGTGAGCTACCGGCGCAGGATGATCACCTGTCGTGGCAGAACCTCTCGGTATCGGGGCGTCGCGAAGCGTTGAGGGACTTCTCGCCGTGGCCGGCGGTGCAGCCGTGGCCCACGGTGAGCATCCTGCTATCCACGCATCGACCCGAACGACTCGACCACGCACTGGCCATGGTGCGCCGCCAGGACTATCCCCATCTGCAAGCGGTGATCGTGCTGCACGGGAATGAAGAGGACGTAGCCCACCACGCCCCGCGAGTTCGGTCGGCCCTCGATGGTTGGGAGGGCGAGTGGGCGCTCATCGGGGTTCCGGCCGAGCGCAACCTCGGGCACGCACTTGCCGCTGCCAGTGCTCGCGCCGATGGTGAGTTACTCACCAAGATGGACGACGACGACTACTACTCATCGAGTCACGTATGGGATCTCGTACTCGCACGTATGTATTCGGGTGCGCAGATAGTCGGTAAGGCCCTGGACTGGGTGTACCTCGCAGGGGCGGACGTCACGGTTTTCCGGCCGACCTACCCGGCGGAACGTTTCGCGACCTTCGTTGCCGGGGGAACGATGTTGATCTCGGCTGGTGATCTTGCCCAGGTGGGTGGATGGCGAGCCGTGCCGCGCTCGGTGGATCGCGCACTACTCGACCGGGTGCTCCAGTCCGGCGGCTTGGTCTATCGAACACACGGACTTGGTTACACCTACGTTCGCAACGCCGCCGATGGTTCGGCGAATACCTCCCAGGTCCAACAGGAACACTTCCTGACCAAGACCGTTGCCCAGTACCCGGGACTGCTGCGCTCTGATGCCCTGGGCACGGAGGGAAGCACGTGAGTTCCTCGAATTTGCCGACGGTGAGCGTGGTCATGCCCGTGGTGAACGAGGAACGGCATCTGCGGGCGTCGGTACAACGGATCTTGTCGCAGGACTACGCGGGCCAACTGGACGTCACATTGGCGGTGGGTCCGAGTCGCGACGCCACTGCCGACGTCGCTGCCTCCCTGGCTGCGGAGTTCCCTCAGGTTCGAGTGGTGGCGAATCCGAGCGGGTCCACTCCCACGGGATTGAATGCCGCGATTGGGGCGTCGTCGGGAGACATCGTGGTCCGCGTCGACGGACACGCGATGATCCCCACCCACTACGTCAGCTCCGCAGTGGCCGTCCTTCTGCGAACGGGCGCCGACAACGTGGGCGGCATCATGGCCGCGGAGGGCCTGGGTGATTTCGAGCGCGCGGTCGCTGCCGCCATGACGTCCCGCTTCGGCGTAGGAGACGCCTCCTTCCACGTGGGAGGTGACGAGGGTCCGGCCCTGACCGTCTACTTGGGGTGCTTTCAGCGATCGGCTCTGGAGCGAGTGGGTGGCTACGACGAAAGTATGGAGCGTGCTCAGGACTGGGAATTGAACTTGCGCATTCGCGAATCAGGTGGAGTCGTGTACTTCACCCCGGACCTTCGCGTCACGTACCGACCCCGTCACTCCTACAGCGCTTTGGCTCGTCAGTACCGCGATTACGGGAAGTGGCGTCGCGAGGTGGCCCAGCGCCATCCATCGACTCTTTCGGTGCGCTACCTCGCTGCCCCGGTGACCGTTGCCGCGATCGGTGCCGGCTTGGTCGTGTCGGTTGCCGGCGCGGCAAGTGGTCGAGCGGGCTTGGTCGTTGCGGGACTCGCGCCCGCCGCGGTCTACGCAAGCGGAAACCTCCTTGCATCCGTTTCCACCGGCGTGCGATCGGGTGAATGGTCGGTTGCCCGACGGCTGCCCGCGGTATTCGCAACGATGCATGGAGCCTGGGGATGGGGTTTCCTTCGCGGTGTTTCGGGGCGCACGTGAACGTTCTCGATCGCATCCGGGGCAGTCGCAGGCGCGCGCTGCGCTGGACGATCGTGACCGCCGCCCCCAAAGGACAGGCCGGACAACAGTGGGGAGACACCTGGTTCGCCAGCGACCTCGCCGATGCCCTGAGTCGAGCAGGTCAGCAGGTGAAGGTGGTCTCGCGCGCTGGAGCCGGGTCTCCCGCGCGAGCCGAAGACGATGTGGTCCTGGTGCTGCGTGGACTGCGGGCAGTGAGCCCGCCTCGAGATCGACGCGGTGTGTGGATGCTTTGGGTCATCTCGCATCCGGAGATGGTGACCGAGGAAGAACTCCTCGAATACGACGCCGTGTTCGCTGCGAGTTCCTCGTGGACGGCGCCCGGTGGGCTCGAGGTGACACCGCTGCTCCAAGCGACCGCACCGCAGCGCTTCACCCCCGATGCTGCGGAGCCCGACTCCGGTGCCCCGGTGCTGTTCATCGGATCCACGCGGGGGGAATTCCGTCCAGCAGTGCGGGGCGCGATCGCGTCGGCGCGCTCGAGCGACCTGTCGGTATTCGGTGTTGGTTGGCAGGAGTTCCTCCCCGCCGAACGCATTGCGGGGGACTTCCTCCCCAACGCCGAGTTACCGGCCGCCTACGCCGGAGCCGGCATCGTGCTCAATGATCATCATCGAGACATGGCTGATGCGGGCTTCTTGTCCAATCGATTATTCGATGCGGTGGCAGCGGGTGCGCGTGTGTTGACTGATCGAGCCGTGGGGATCAACGAGGTCTTCGGGGATTCGGTGGTGGTGTTCGAGGATCCGGACCATCTGACGCGATTGCTGGAATCTCCCGTGGACGAGATCTTCCCTGCACGGACCGAGCGGCTATCCCACGCTCGGAGAATCGCGCGCGAGCACTCCTTCGATGAGAGGGCTGCGATTCTCGTCGAGCGAGCCGACTTCCTGCGAGGTGGCGCGTGAATCCTCCCCTTGTGAGCGTGATCTTGATCGGTTACAACGATGCCAAGCGGATCGTGCGAGCACTGGACTCCCTGCGGAACCAAACCCTGAAGTCCATCGAGATCATCGTGGTGGACGACGCCTCCACCGATGCGACGTCCGAGATCATCGCATCGGTAGCGAGCAACGATCCCCGGGTGCGCTTGATCACTCGTGAGCACAATTCCGGTGGTTGCAGTGCGCCGCGCAATGACGGATTGCGCTCCGCGACGGCACCGTGGGTGATGTTCTGTGATTCCGACGATGAGTTCGAACTGCACGCATGTTGGAATCTGCTGACAGCCGCCGAGGCTTGGGACGCCGATGTGGTGTGCGGTACGGCGGTGCGTCGTGATGTGGGCAAGGACAAGGACAAGCCCTGGCGGCCCGAACTGCATGCTCGCGATCGAGTGGTCGAATCCTTGGAAGAAGAGACCGATTTGCTCTACGACACCATCAGCGTGAACAAGATCTATCGCCGCTCGATGCTCGTGGACAACCACATCGAGTTTCCGCCCGGGTTGCTATTCGAGGATCAGGTGTTCACGCTCGAGTGCTTCTTGGCAGCTCGTCGCATCGGGATCCTGCAAGCCACGACGTACATCTGGAACGTGGACCGGGTGGCCGAAGAGGCCTCGATCACCCAAGGTCGTATGCAACGCAGGAATGTGGTCGATCGTGTTGCGATCAATCGACTCATGGACGACATCTTGGCTTCGGCCACCGAGGAGCTGCAGCTAGCGAAGGCAATCAAGTTCCTTCGTCATGAGGGGTACTTGTATCTGTGGGCGATTGCGGAGAATCCCGATCACGATGCGGCTAGTGATGCAGCCGCCGTATTCCGTGACTACGTGCGAACCGTTGACGTCCGGGCTTTCGACCACATCCGCCCAGCATTGCGCGTGGCGATGTTCGGCTTGCTCGTCGAGGACCTGGACCTGATCCGGCGAGCCATGCGGTGGGAGCGATGGGCCTCGGTCGTCGATACCTCGATCGTGGTCGAAGGTGGCCGACAATTCTGGACCGAGCCCGATGACCGTGAGGCCCTCGGGCGCGATTCTCGCTACTGGCTGGATGTATCCGCGCTGCACCTGATGGACATGCCGCTCTCAACGCGCCGGTACTTCCATGAGGTAGTGGAGTTGGATGTCCGGCGATCTCGAGTGTCGATCGAAGTGCGGACCGCCGACTACGCGCACGATCTTGATCAGGGCACCACCGCCCACCTGGTGTGGACCGATCGGTCCGGTGCAGTGATCGTCTCCCTTCCGCTGGAGCGGGTCGATCGCGACACCCGCGGATACATCACCTGGCGAGGGAGCGGTTCTCCCACTGTGCACATCGAACGACCCCTGATGAAACCGGACAAGGGATCGGTGGGTGTTCGCTTAGGTCGAAGGAGCGCGGCCAACACCACGGCTGCGCGTGCCGTGAGGGTGAATGTGCAGTCGGTCTTCGTGGCGCTCCCAGCGATCGCTTTCGCCGACCGACCAGCGGGTGTCACGTTCATCTCAGGGGAGCGAGCCAGCGTCGCCTGGCGACCCGGTGGACTTTCTCGCGGGCCGGTCGCGTGGAGTCGTCGACTTGGTCATGCAGCCAAGCGTCGAGTGCCGGGTGGCACTGCCATCGGCAGGGAGCGGGTTGATGCTGCCTTACTCCCGGGAGACTTCGATCTACCGTCGGATCGCCCGATCGTCGCCTACATTCCCGCGTCGTCCACTGGCTCCGGTGGTCGCACGTGGCCGATGGATCTGTCGTATTGGGACCAGCATTTGGGAAGCCTGAGCTACCTGCTGTGCTGCGGCGAGATCGATGAGTCGATTCCCACTCGACTGTGGGGTTCGGTGCGCGACGCGAGGAGCGAACCTCTGGGACGGGTGCTCGATCGTGCCGACCTTCTCATCACCGACGATCCTGCGTTGATCGATGCAGTGGATCGATCGATCGTCTTCCGGCCAGACGATGGCGCTGGACGTTACCTGCTGCCGGTGCTTCCCACGGGATATCCGGTCATCGAATCGATGGCGGATCTCGAGCGTGAGGTTCGTTCCCTTCTGGGGGAGTCAACGTGACCCGCATCGTGTTGTGCGCCAACAACATCGATGAACTCGGTGGTGCGCAGCGCGTCATGCATGTGCTCGCTGGGGGTTTTCGTCGACGCGGTCACGATGTGATGCTCGTGGGCGTGACGCCCTTCGAGCCCGCGCATCAGGTGGACGATGGTTATGAACGACGGGTGTTGATGTCGGCGCCTTGGCCACACAAGACCACTCAAAACGAGCGGGTGCGGGCCGGCTTGCGCGCCGAAGCGGTGGCCGCAATGGTCGAGATCCTCAAGGGTGGAGACGGCGAACCAGCTGTGCTCGTCACTGCGCAAGTGTGGGCGATGGAGATCCTTGCCGATGCGTTGTCGGTGGTGGGCCCCGCTGTTCGTTCCCGATGGTCGGTTATCGGGCAGTACCACGGTTCGTACGCAGCGGCTGCGACAGGTCGAGATCTTGGACGAATCGTGCGGTCCTATGCGCCCGTGACGGTCTTCACGGCACTCACGTCCGAGGATGCGCAGGCATTCACTCGAGCCGGGCTCAACAACGCTCATGCGATGCCGAATCCGCTGGCCTTTTGGCCCGATGATGTGAGTGATCTTTCGGCTCGCGAGAAGCGGACCTTGCTTTATCTGGGTCGGTTGTCTCACGAGAAGGGCGTGGATCTCCTTCTCGATGCGTGGAGTCTCGTGGCCGACCAGCACCCGGATTGGACCCTGTCGATCGTGGGTGATGGACCCCGGTCGCTGGAGTTACGCGAACAGGCCCTAGATCTCGCCGGTGCCGACCGCATCGGATGGCACTCGGCCGTCACCGACCCCCGCTCCATCCTCCTCGAGGCTGATCTCTTTGCGCTGCCTTCGCGCACGGAGGGGCTGCCGCTCGTCGTCGCCGAGGCGCAGGCTTGCGGTGTCCCGGTAGTGGCTGCCGATTGTTCGAGCGGAGTGCGACAACTTGTGGGCGAGTGGGGACTCTTGGTGCCCCGCGGGGACTCACGAGCGCTGGCAGCGGCGCTGGACGTGGCAATGTCCGACCAGGACTGGCGAGTGACCTGCGGCGCGAAAGGGCGAACGCAGATGGATCGCTACCGCCTCGAGGTGGTTCTGGGCGAATGGGAACGCTTGATCGAGCAGGTGTTGCAGTAGCGGTTACCTAGAGGTGTTGATTCGCCCGGTCGAGGTCCTCCTCGAAATCGACCTCCACGGCGAACATCTCGCCGATATCGACCGGCAGCACTCGCATCCGGTCCTTCTCGATTGCGATTTCGATACCACGTTCGAAGTAGTCCGACTCCACACATTCGGCCAGTCGCTGGATCAGCGTCGGCTTGTCGCGGGCACTCACATAGTTGATGCCCACGGCTTCTCCCCGAGCGTCGATGACCTGCTTGGAAAGCTGAGCGACGAGGCCCTCGTGATCGACGGTGTACTTGACTTCCTCCTCACCCACGGCCGCGGTGTTGACGCAGATGAAGCTCTGCTCAGCCTCGATGTGGGGTGTGATCGCTGTCAGGACTGCTGGATCGAAGACGACGTCGCCGTTCATCCACAACACGCCGCCACCGGTGGAAAGACGTAGAGCTTTCAGCAAACTGCGATTGGTATTCGTTTGGTCGTAGGCCTCGTTGTAGATGTAGTTCACATCGGGGAAGGCCTCCAAGATCAGATCCAACTTGAAACCAACGACCGTTGAGACGCGCAGGTCCTCACCGAAGACGTGGGTCAGGTTGTCCATCTGCTGCTGCATGATCGTCCGGCCGTCGGACAGGGGAGTCAGCGGTTTGGGGAAAGGTCGACCGAGCCGGGTGCCCATACCGGCAGCCAAGATCACGGCCTGGATCGTCATGTCAGGTTCCCCTCGATGGTGCGGACCCTACTGAGGTTCGCCAATGCTGCATCGTGTTCGGCGATCTCGCGCTGGAGGGCCCGCCAGAAACGTTCCGTGCTCTCACCGGGTGCCAGGCCGTCGAAGTACAGGTCTCGCACCCGGCGTCGATCGTCCACGCGAGTGTCTTGATCGATCATCTGCGCCAGATCGGACGTCAGCGAGGAGATGTTGGACTCATCGACAACGTGGGCGGCTTCGGCGACGGGGGATTCGGCGAGCAGGGCTTCGCGATTGGTGCGGCGATCGGTGAGGACGATCGGTGCCTGCGGACGCAGGTAGAGGTGGTCCAAGGTGACGGACGAGATATCGGCGATCAGCAGGTCGGTGGAGCCGATGACTCCCAGCATTTGTTCATCCAGCAGGACCGCATGACCAGCCTTCGGATCGGTAGCGATCGCCGCATTCATCTTCTTGACGATGGCTTGGTGACCGTCGCGGATCTTCGCATCATCTGAATCGATCACCCGAGGATGTGGCTTGTAGACGACCCGCACATTGGACTGGCTCAGCGCAGCATCGATGATCGCAGGTCCGTACCGATCCACCGATGAGTAATTGTTCGCCTCGTCCTCGCCCTCCCACGTGGGGGCGTAGGTGATGGTGGTGCGTTCCGACGCGGGTAGAGCCGGTGGCACCTGAAGGTCGAGTTGTGGTCGGCCGACGCGAACCAGATGCGATTCGTCGAACCACGCAAGTGCCGCGCGATGTCTGTTGACGGCAGCCTCACCGGCGACGAAGACTTTGTCGTAGGCCTTCGCCTGATTGCTGACCATGCAGATCTTGTCGCTTTCCCCATGGTTGACGTGGATGTGGACCGCGCGCTGGAAGGACAGCGCCTGGAAGTTGGTCCATCCGTTATTGACGTAGATGACTGCATGGAAATCAGCGCGATCCAGGAGCGCCATGAGGTTCTCATAGCGCGGTACCAGGATCACTCGAAGACTCGTCCGGCCCACAAGTGCGTCGTAAGCCTCGACTTGTCGAACGATCACCAAAGTGGTGACGTCCTGGTTTGCTTCGAAGACCGGTAGCCACTGCGTCAACTGGTAGAGCTTGGGTGGGCCGTCCGGAAAGTACAGCGCTACATCAGCGCGGGGAATGTCGTTGAGGTCGAATCCCTCCGGCTCGACCTGTCCTAATTCCCTCATGCGGCGGGCCAGGCTTCGGGCGGCTCGCTTGCCCTGACGGCGCAGCCAGGACTCGGACATCGGGGCTTTGGACACAGTTGGCCTATCGTAAACGCCGTGCGTTCACTCTGGGAGCACCGTCAGGTGCTCCGCATGTTGGTCCTTCGAGATCTGCAGAAGAAGTACACGCGGTTTCGATTGGGCTACCTGTGGACGCTGCTGGAGCCCTTGGGAATGGCCGCTGTGCTGTGGCTGGTCTTCTCCGTGCTGCTCGGAGCCAGAGGGTTCGGCCTTCAGCCCTACCTGCTCTTCTTGTCCGTGGCGATATTGCCCTGGTGGTGGTTCAGCAAGGGCATTTCCGCATCCACCCGAATATGGCGGAAGACCGGAGCGCAGTTGCGCATCAGTACCTTGCCAACGCAGCTATGGGTTGTTCGCTCGCTCTTGGTTTCGATGATCGAATTCCTGTTCTCGCTGCCGGTCATCCTCATTGCGATGGCGCTGACCGGTTTTCTGCCTGGTCCGTGGATCGTGCTGTTTCCCGTCGGCATCCTCGTGCAGTTTTTTTTGATGTATGGACTCGCGTTGTTGATCGCCTCGGGTTCGATCGTGTTTCCCGACATTGCACGACTCGTTCGAATCGTCCTGCGTGCGATGTTCTATCTGTCCCCGATCCTTTACTCGGTCTCGAACATCCCCGCTGGCGCACAGTTCATCGCCTCCTTCAATCCGCTGGTAGGCGTACTGGGTCTTTACCGGATCGGCTGGTGGCCCGAAGAAGCCATCTCGGAAACCGGCTACGGCATCTCCCTCGGCCTGTGCCTGATCATCTTCGTTGCCGGTGTCCTCACTTTCCGGCGCCTCGAGAACCGCATATTGAAGGAGGTGTGAGGTGGCGCGCATCCCGATAGATCCGAAACTCGAGGCGGTCGTGGAGTTCTCCGATGTGTCGATGCGGATGCCACGTCGTCGCAGGCGTCGAGGCAGTGGCCGCCGTCAGCGACTACGCCGAATCGCCGGCGAAGCCCGCCGAGAGGAGATCGAGGTTCTGGCCGACGTGACTTTCCGAGTGGAAACCGGGGAAGCGGTTGCGATCCTGGGATTGAACGCGCTCGGGCGTCAGACCGCATTACGGCTGATTTCCGGCACCTTGCGAGCGGATGAAGGAACGGTGCGTCGACGGGAATCGATCGTGCCGATGATCGAAGTTGCGCGCTCCTTCGAACGTACGTATTCGATCCGACAGAACATCTACCTGGCAGGCGGCCTGCTGGGCATGACGCCCGACCAGGTCGAGGCGCATCTTCCGGACATCGTGGAGAAGTCAGGTGTCGCGGCTTCGGTCGATCGCTACCTGGGTGCAGCTCCGGCGCTGGTGCGGCAGAAACTCGCTTGGTCCATCGCGATGGCTGTCGATGCACGCGCCTACGCCATCGATCGCGCCATCGTGGTGGGGGACAAGGTCTTTCGACAGGACTGTTGGTCGCACATCGAAGGCCTGCGAGAACGCGGGGCCACTTTCATCGTCGCAACGGACAGTCCCCGCCAATTACGTGATTTCTGCGGGCGCGGTCTGGTTTTCGCCGATGGGAGTCTGATTGCCGACACCACCATGGGTGAAGCCGTCGACCTGATGCGAGAGCTGCGCAAAGCGGACAGGGAGATCGGCGAGGGCACGGCGTAGTCGAGCCGGAGGATCGATATTCGGCAACTAGGCTGCCGGACATGTCGCAGGCTGTATCGGCGCCGATTCTTCCGCGGGTGCCCACGATCAGCGACGACGGTGTCCTACTCCACATCGGTGTGCACAAGACCGGAACCACCGCCATCCAAGCGGCACTCGCGGATGCTCGCGATGATCTATTGGCGCTCGGGGTCCGCTACCCCGGCAAACTGCAGGCCCAGCACCGCGCGGCCTTGGCATTGCTCGGTCGACCGTGGGGATGGAATTCCCGCGGAGGCTCGGTCATGGATCGCCGTCACTTCGACTCTTTGGTGAAGCGCGCTGCAAAACACGAGGGTCGTGTCGTCATCAGTAGCGAGTTCTTTTGTGAGGCACCCGAGGACAAGGCCGCGGAGACGATCGAAGCATTGGGCGGCCCGGACAAGGTGACGGTCGTGGTGACGCTGCGCAACCTCGGCAAGCTCTTGCCGTCGTCGTGGCAGCAATACCTGAAGTACGGCCTCACCACCGATTACGAAAAATGGTTGGAGGATGTATTCGCCAATCCGGAAGCATCTCCGCGAACATCGAAGATCTCACCCACGTTCTGGAAACGACACGACCACGCCGATGTGATCATGCGCTGGTCGCAGGCCGTCGGCGCGAGCAACGTGAACGTCTTGATTCTCGAGGACGTGGACCGTAGCGCCCAGTTCCACGCCTTCGCGCAGATGCTGGGTGTTCCCGACGATGTGCTCGTCAGTCGCATGAATCTCACCAGCAATCGCTCGATGACTGCCGCCGAGGCCGAGTTGCTGGTTCGCTTGAACAAGCGGGTGAAGAAGCAGATGCAGTGGAGCGACTATGTGCAACTCGTCCGGCGCGGGGTGGCGCTGCGCATGGTGGAAGGTCGGGAGCCCGATCCCACTGAGCCACGCTTGATCACTCCCGATTGGGCCTTGGATGCGGCCGCGCAGGAAGGAGTTCGTGCGGTTTCCACCATCAAGGAACTGGGCGTGAACGTCTACGGCGAGCTGGACTCACTTGCCGCTCGGGTGCCTGGATCGTCGAGTCCATCGGTTGCGCCCTCGCAATTACCTCTCGATGCGGCGGTCGAGGCGGTCATCGCGGTCATCGACGCAAGCAAAGAGGAACCGACATCGCGTCAGTTGGCCGGCCGGTTGTGGCGGCAAACCCGCAAAGACGGTCTGGGCTCGCTGTTTCGGAAAACCGACGCGTGAGGCAAACCATCACCCTCAGCTCCTCGCATCACGGCCTGGATGATCTGATCGCTGCCTTGGATGGGCGGTCTCGAGTAGCGGTGTTGGCTCAGGATCTCATCGCACCCCAGGCGGCGTTGGCACCGATAACGGAGGATCCGTTCTCGGGAACAACGGCATTGGTGGCACTCGATCGCGCTGGTGATCTGGTGGTGCGCCACCACCGAGTCGTCTCGGCGGCAACGAGTTTTCACGAGGTGCGCGACGCCACGCACCGGAGTGTGGGGGCCTTGGTAATCGCGCCGACCGATGCGCAGGCGGCGCGCGATGCGATCAACGACCTGCGCTCGGCCCTCATCGCCGGCGATCTATCGCTGATGCCCGCGGAAATGCTCGAAGCGGTGATGGTGGCCTTGGTTCGAGGGCAGGTACCGGTTCGCGCAGTCGAGATCGTGGACGTGCCCTGGTTTCGCGCACCGGACGATGTGGATGCTGCGACCTCGGCGGTCGAGGCGGAATCCCAGCAACGCATCCTCGGCCTACTGGCTAACCGGGTCGACGATGGCTTCTATTCCACCTTCGTCGTGCGCAAGGCCTCCAAACCGATTACGCGACTCGCCCTTCGGTGGGGCCTGAGTCCGAACACCATTACGGTCATCTCGTTCGTCGTGGGGATCGCTGCCGCTGTTGCTTTCGCAACCGGCTCCTGGCCCTGGATCGTCGTCGGGGCGCTGCTGCTGCAGGTGAGCTTGGTCATCGACTGCGTGGATGGTGAAGTGGCCCGGGCCACGCGGAAATTCAGCTCGCTGGGAGCATGGTTGGACGCGTCAACCGATCGGGTGAAGGAGTTCGCGGCGTACGCCGGGCTTGCCTTCGGTGCATCCCGCATGGATCTAACCGTGTTCGGTCTAGATGTGTGGTGGATCGCGATCGCGATGATGGTGCTGCAGACCGTCCGCCACGTGTCGGATTACGACTTTGCCCGGATCCAGCGGCTACGCGAAGCGAGTGTCCCTACCGTGGACGTTCGTCAGCCAGGCGATGGTCGTGACCTGATGGGCGGCGGACTGGCGGTCGCGATGGATGCATCGGCGCGCATGAATCGTCGATCGGCCATTCGTTGGTTCAAGAAGGTCATCCATATGCCGATCGGTGAGCGTTGGCTGGTCTTGAGCGTGCTCGCCGTTCTTGCCGGACCAGCCTGGGCACTAGGAGGCCTACTGATCGCCGGCATCGTCGCGTTCGGGTACGTGGCCGTGGGGCGGGTGACTCGCACTCTCACCTGGTCGGGCGTGACTCCGCCAGAGGGTCCGTCGGTGCTTCGTGCGCAGTTGGATGCCGGTCCGTTGGCGTCGGTGGTGGGCCGCGTGATTCCAAACACGAGGCCGACCTTGACCGGCCGTTTCGGATGGGGCGTGCCCGTCCTCCTGCGTGCCTTCGAGTTGGTCGCGATCGCGGTATTGCTCCTAGTTGTGGGCGTCACTTCGAATCTGATCGTCACGTTCTGGATCATCTTCGCCATCGCGTATCACCACTACGACGTCCTGTATCGCTCCTTGCAGGGCGCTTCACCACCGCGCTGGCTCACCTGGTGGGGATTCGGCTGGGACGGGCGAGTACTGGCAGTAGCGATCGTTGCGCTTACGGCGGTTTGGGAACCCAGCCTTGCCATCCTCCTGGCCTGGTGGGTTCTATGGTTCGCGGGAGTGGCGTCCGTCCAATGGCTCAGGAGCAGTCGATGAGCGAGCAGCAACCACGACCTACCCGGCCGAGCGTGGCCGAGGTTCGCGCGGTGTGCCAGCCCGACGCCGTTCGAATGCGCGCGAACTCCGAGCACTGGGTAGCCGATGTCTACCTGCGCAGCATCTCGCCGTATCTCACGCGTTGGCTGCTGCGAACACCCATCTCGGCCAATGGCGTCACGGCCTTGATGATCCTCACCGGTATGGGTGCCGCGTTCGCCCTGGTGATACCGGGCCTGCCCGGCGTCCTGCTGGCTGCACTCCTTGGTCAGATGCAGATGTTGTGGGACTGCTGCGACGGGGAAGTAGCTCGCTGGCGCCAGGCGTCATCTCCCAAGGGTGTGTTCTTGGACAGAGTGGGCCACTACGTGACCGAAGGCCTGATACCGATCGCGTTGGGGCTTCGTGCAGCGGGCTTCCCGGAGTCCGGCTGGCTCGAAACACCGTGGCCACTGATCGGTGCACTACTTGCCGTTCTGGTGCTGTTCAACAAATCGCTGAACGACATGGTGCACGTTTCGCGCGCCTACAACGGTCTACCGAAGTTGGCGGACACGAAGTCCGTGGGCACTCCGCAGGCGTCCGGGGTGCGCAGGCTCCGTTCGATTGCGCGATTCTTCCCGTTCTACCGCGCCTACCACTCGGTCGAGCTGACCTTGCTGGCACTGATCGCAGGCGTGATCGACGCGTTCGTCGGTGACCTCGCGGCGACGCGTGTGCTCGTCGCCGCCTTGGCGGTGCTCGCCGTTGTGACGGTGATCGGCCACCTGGTGGCCATCTTGTCCTCGAGCAAGTTGCGCGCATGACGCCGGACTTCGGCGTCGTCATCTTGACGATGGGCAAGCGCCCAGAGGACCTCCGCCGCGCGGTGGACAGCGTCCTTGCGCAACGTGATGTTCTCGTCGACGTCGTGGTCGTCGGTAATGGCTGGGCGCCCGCGGACATGCCAACGGGGGTGAAGACTCTGGCGCTACCGGAGAACCTCGGGATCCCGGCGGGACGCAACGCCGGTGTACCCATCGTTGATGGGGATCTGCTGTTCTTCCTCGACGACGATGCCTCGATTCCCGATCCGTATTTTCTCGCATCGATCAAGGGCCGGTTCGATTCCGATGCCGACCTGGGCTTGATCCAGCCCCGGGTCGAGGATCCGACGGGGATCGAGCCACCCGGTCGCTGGGTGCCCCGGCTGGTGGTGGGTGATCGAACGCGATCGGGATTCGCGACCACGTTGTGGGAGGGCGCCACATCCATCCGTCGCGTCGCCTTCGATGCTGCAGGCGGTTGGCCCGATGAGTTCTTCTACGGGCACGAAGGCATCGATCTCGTCTGGCGCGTGTGGGATCAAGGGTTCACATGTTGGTACGCCGGAGATCTCGTGGTTCACCATCCGGTCATCAATCCGCTGCGTCATGAGGAGTTCTATCGGATGAACGCGCGAAACAGGGTGTGGTTGGCCCGCAGGAATCTGCCAGTCGCCCTGGAGCCGATCTACGTGGGCAGTTGGGTCGCGTTGACAGTGGCGCGCGTCAGGCGGCGGGAAGCACTCGGTGCTTGGTTCGACGGACTGCGCGAGGGAATGCGGAACGCACCTGCGGAGCGAAGGGCGATGAAGTGGAACACGGTGTGGCGGATGACTCGCGCTGGGCGACCGCCGGTTATCTAGGACGTTTCTCTAGGAAGCACAGAAGTTCTCATCGCCGGTATTGACGTTGGCGGTGAGGTCTTTACTGGCTTCGCTGATCGATACCGAGCGCACCGAGGTCAGTGGTTCGGTGATGACCACTCGCATGGTGCTGCCCTGTCCCTCGATCTCCTCGGTGGCCTCGAAGCCGGTGCTGTAGATCAAGGTCTTGGCGGAGGTGTCCCACGCGGGGTCGTACCAAACGGTGTTCACCGACGGGTACTCGCTCAGATTGGCGTCCTTGATCTTCTTGACGTTGACCACATTGAAGCCTTCATCGGTAAGTGCCTTCTTGGCCTGCTTACCGGTGCCGGGCAGCCCCGTTGCGTTGATGATCTCGACGCGGATCTCCTCGGGAGACTTGCGAAGCAACGGCTGATCGGCGGCCGCCTTCGGAGGCCAGGAAGTGTCGTTGGCGATCGCATCCCACAGTGGGTTGGCTCGCTTCTTGGCCATCACCACCGTTGCGCCATCGCCGGATTGCTTCCAAGGCATGGTCGTGAAAGTGATGTCCTTGGGGCGCAGGTTGCGCAGACTCAGTGCCAGATCTCGCAGATTCTCGATGTTGGCCAGTTGCGGATCCGTCGTGAGGTTCTCGGTCGCGGCATTGAGCACCCCCAGCAGCGAGGCCGGGTTCAGCAGGATGTCGCTGGAGAGCACCGAGCGGGCCATCGACGACAAGAATGCCTGCTGGCGACGGATGCGAGAGGTGTCCGACCCATCGCCCAAAGTCTTGCGCGCCCGCACGAAGGCGAGGGCTTCCTCTCCGGTGACCGTGTGAAGTCCCTTATCCAGGTTCAGTCCACTGAGAGGATCGTTGACGTCCTCCTCGAGGCAAATCTCCACGCCACCGATGGCTTCGGTGATGCGCTTGAAGGCAGCGAAGTCGATGACCATGAAGTTGTCGACCTTCAAGCCGGACAGCTCCTCGACTGCTTTCAGTACGCATCCCGGACCTCCGAGATACATCGCCTCGTTGAAGCGTCCTTCGTATCCGCCGACGGTCTCGCCGTCCTTGGTGCACTCCGGGAGCATCATCAAGGTGTCGCGGGGGATGCTCACTCCGATCGCTTGGGATCGATCGGCATTGACGTGCAGCAGGATCGTGGTGTCGCTTCGCTCGACGGCGCCGAACTTGTCAACGCTTCCGTAACCCTTATTGCCCTTACCCACACGAGAATCGCTGCCCATCACCACCATGGTGAACGGCGAGGTCTGACCAGTGACCTCATCGACAACGATCGAGTCGGACTCGGTGACGGTCACCCCGGTTTGATCGGAGACATCCAGGGCGGTGATGTTGCCCTCGAGTTGGCCCATGACGGAGGTCACCCCGGCCCCCACGATGGTCACGACGAGCACAGCTCCCGAAACGATGCCTGCGAGGATGGTGGTCCACCTTCGCGTGGCGCTGCGAGCTGACACGTGGTCCTTCCCTAGTTCATGAGCGGCTTGCGTTACGCGTGGGGCCCGTTCTGCGGGGCCCATTCATCAGGGGCCCGTTCATGGTACGCAGAGCGTGCTGCCTAGAGGGTGTGACGCACCACGCACCGGGCGAGTTCCGATTTTCGGGCGTGCCGGTAACGCCTGTGGCTGATGAGCCGTGTGAGGCTTGGCGAAAGCGGTGGATCCATGGCACCGTGTTGTCGCGTCCATATGTCAGCAATGTCTCGACTTCGCCTCGCGCTCGTTGATCGCGCGCTCAAAGTGCGGGTCGTGGATCCTCAAGGAGGGGAGCAGCTATGAGCAGGCCGGCGATCAGCCCGCGCGTGGCTACTGCCCTGGTCCTGGTGCCCGCCCTCATGGCCGGGGGTTTGGCCCTGCCGGTCCTGGGATCGCTCCCGGCCGAGCCCGGCGATCGGGCACCCATCGAACGCGAACCGGTCACGGCCTCGGTCAATGCATTGGCCATTTCCGGAGTCGATCCGTCGGTGATCGAGGCCTCCGCGGTGGCGATGGCCTCCTGGGACTCCCTCGTCGGAGACGTGGTGGTCGGCGAACTCGGTATCGCCGGGTCGCCCACACTCACGCTGACGGGCGACGAACATGACCACGCGCACGACGA
>CAZQRR010000006.1:26022-30030 GCA_964595675.1 uncultured Rubrivirga sp.
CACGCGCACGACGAAGCCTTCGTTGCCGAACTCGAGCCGGCTATCGCCGCTCGCGCGGAGAGCGTCGACGACTTCAGCCTGGTGGGTATCACATCCGAAGAGCCGTTCGAACCGGGAACCCGTGTGCTTATCCGGGTGCGCGAGGACGCTGGGTGGAGTACGTGGCAGCCACTGACCATCACCGATCACGGCCCGGATCCGGATTCGGCGGAGGCCGAAGGGATCCGCTTCGGCACGGATCCGCTGCTGACCGACACCGCCGATGGCATCCAAGTCCGGATCGACACTCCCGGTGGCCACGAGCCTGAGGGCACCGAGGTGATGCTCGTGGACAACCCCGTGGTGGCCGCGGATGCCGAGCTACCCGAGCCTCCGGATGGCTCGGCCATCGCACCGGTCTCGGTTGCCCGGGCGAGCACCCAGGCCGCCATGCCACCGATCATCACGCGCGCCGAATGGGGCGCGGATGAGTCCCTTCGCCGTGGCTCCCCGCAGTATTCGCCGACCATCAAGGCCGCGTTCGTCCACCACACCGCGAGCAAGAACGACTACACCCCGGAGGAGGCGGCCAAGCAGGTGCGAAACCTGTACACCTACTTCACCCGCGGCAAGCGTTACTCCGACATGGCCTACAACTTCCTGGTCGATCGATTCGGTCGGCTGTACGAAGGTCGTGCCGGGGGTCTGGACCAAGCGGTCGTGGGTGGTCACACTGCTGGTTTCAACAACAACACCTTCGCCATCTCAGCGATCGGCAACTTCCAAAAGGCCGCACCACCGGCAGACCAGATGGCCGCCATCGTCGATTCGGTTTCCTCGCTGACCGCGTGGAAACTCGCTATGAACCACCGCGACCCGAACGGCACCATTCCGCTCGTGTCCGATTCCGATCGAGGCACGTCGCGGTATCGACCCGGTGAGATGGCGAACGCGTTGGTGATCGGCGGTCATGGGGACATCGGCTCCACCGCGTGTCCAGGAAGGCACCTGGAGGCGCAGATCCCCGCAATCCGAGCTGCCACCACCGCCAAGATGGGCGCCGGGATGGTCAACCCGACTGCGAACCCGGCTGCGTGGGCCGCAGGCCCGATGTCCATAACCGCATCGACGAACGCCCCGCTCGCCTGGTCGATGTCCATCTCCAACAGGTGCGGACAGGTGGTGCGTAACCTCAGCGGCCAGCAGGACGCCCCTGGCGCTGTGCAGATCGACTGGGATCAGCGCGACGACGCCGGTAACCAGGTGCCACCGGGGATGTACACGGTCTCGATGAACGCGACGGCCGGTGGTCAGCCGCTGTATCCGTGGGTGAGCGCAGGACGCATCATGGCTACACCCACATCCCCTCCTGATCCGTGCGGCGCTCCTGCGTCCTTCACCCTGACCGGAGCGGGTTTCGGTCACGGCGTGGGCATGAGTCAGTACGGCGCACTCGCCATGGCGAAGGAGGGTCGGGATGCGTCGTCGATCGTGACGCACTACTACCAAGGGACCTCGGTCAGTCCCGTGCAGGACGACATGCCGATTCGAGTGAATCTCGAGTATCAAAAGAAGCACGTGCAAGTGCGCGGTGAAGCGACCGAAGGCGATGGCACCGTGCAGGCGAACCTTGGTGGCACTGTTGTGACGGCGGCACCGGGTGAGAGTTTCTACTTCACCGGCAATGCAAATGCGGTGCAGGCGGCGAAGATCGTCGGGGGTGCGCGTCAAGAGTTGGGTACCTTCCCGAGTGCAACGCTCACCTGGTCGGGCATCGCCAACGTGATAGACAAAAGTGGGAATTTCGATTCGCCGGGACATCGATATCGCTACGGAACCATCGAGATCACACCCAACGGCAGTGGCGCGCAGACGCGGTTGAACGCGGTGAACGTCTTGCGGCTGCGGGATGAATACCTCTACGGCATCGCGGAAGTGAGCAGTTCGTGGCCGGATGCAGCTCTTCAGGCGCAGGTGCTCGCAGCGCGAACGTACGCCCTGTCCTCCATGGAGTCCGGAGTCAAGGGCGCGTGCAACTGCCACGTCGACGATGGGTACGGGCCCTACTCCGATCAGGTGTTCGCCGGCTGGGCCAAGCAGTCAGGCCCTCAAGGTAATCGGTGGGTGAACGCCGTCAACGCCACCCACACCTCGCCTACGACCGGTTTGGCGATCTTGTTCGAAGGCAAGCCCATTCGCGCCTTCTATTCATCATCCAACGGCGGCGCGAGCCAGGCCAGTGTCGATCAATGGGGCGGTGACCTGCCGTACGTGCGCTCAGTTGCCGATCCTTGGTCGCTGAGTGAGGACAATCCGAATCGGTCGTGGACCGTCACGATCGATCAAGCGAAGATGGCGCAGGCCTTCGGTGTGGGCGAGGTCCACAAGGTCGACATCATCGATCGTGACCCGTCAGGCGTGGCCAGGACGGTCCAGGCAACGTTGGCAGATGGCAGCACCGTCACGCGCAGCGGCAACCAACTGCGGAATGCATTAGGTCTGAAGTCGTCGTACATCAATGCGGTGGATGGCAGTGCAGGTGTCCCGATCTCCATACCGCAAGCTCCGTCTGCACCGGCAGCCCCCGCGCAACCCTCGGTCGCATACGAGCGCCAAGTGCAGATGCTCACCCCCGCGGATCGTCAGGTGAAGGCCTTGAAGCCGTTCACCATCCGAGCCAAGGTCACGCCGCAGCGCAAGGGGCTGCGCGTGTGGTTCCAGCGTCTCGAAGCCGGTGAGTGGGTCACCTTCAAGAAGGGGCGCACCCGTGCCAATGGGAACGTCGCCCATCGGGTCGCGCAGGCGTGGCCGCCGAACACCACGCAGGAGTACCGCGTGGTGGTGGTTCGCAAGAAGCAGCCGATCGGCGTTGGCGAGACCTTCCGGGTAGCGGTGGTGCCGAGCGTCAAAGGACGGACCGTCGCGTTGACCACCGCGCAGACGATGGACGTGGAAGCAGGAAAGCCGTTCACGATCAAAGCCACCGTGGCTCCTGGGCGTCGCGGACTGACGGTCTGGCGCCAAGCCCTGGTGGACGGTGAATGGCGAACCGTCCAGCGCGGCGTGACCAAGAAAGGCGGCCGCGTGGTCTTCCGAGTGAAGAAGGCGAACCCTGCCGGGGCGACCTACACCTATCGCATCCTGGTGGTGGCCAAGAAGCAGGCCGCTGGGGCAAGCCCGGACATCACGGTCAACGTTCGCTAACTCGCGACATCATCCAGCGCTTCTGCATCGAGTGCAGCAACCTCACTCACATCGGCGATAACCACCGAACCATCAGTGACCAGAGGCCACAACGCCGGCAGCCACCATTGGTTTTCACCTTGCTGCACGCCCAGTCGTGATGCGCTGGTGCGTTCGCGGCTGAACGCCCGCGCCTGGTCGAGCAGCTGTGCCTGGGTGATGCCATCGATGGCAACCGCAGCGCTGTGGTCGGACACGAACAATTGCTGATCCGGTTGCGTGCGTACGGCGAGGGTCACGTCCTCGGCACCTGGAGGGAACTGAGCGACCGTTGCGGCGTCCAAGGGCATCCCGAAAGGGTGGGTCGAGATCACCTGTACGGATCCGGGAAGGCCGACAGCTTGCTCGGGACCGGCGATCAAGAGGTCGCACTCCTCACCTCCTCCTGGCACGACGGTGCAGCCAGCGGACCAGACCCCCAGCAACCAGGTCACCCGCTGCCAGTGCCACGGAAGGTGGGCACCCACGGTGTCGCCCGGTTGTAGATCGAACTCGGTGACCAGGGCGTTCGCGATCTTCGCTGCTGCATTGGCTACCGATGCGCCTGACAACTCAACGCGTCCGCCGACCCCGTGGTGCGTGATGAACGGCTGTCCTGGATCGCGCCGCGAGACCAGGGCGGTGCGGATGTCGGTGATTGTCGGCGACATAGCTCCATTGTCCGCGTTGTGGCGATGCGCACCTGTGGCACCCTTGCCCGATGACCGAGGCCGTCCTGCTCGTGGGTGGGCAGGGGACGCGACTGCGCCCACTGACCGTCAACACTCCCAAACCGATGCTGCCGGT
>CAZQRR010000007.1:0-26822 GCA_964595675.1 uncultured Rubrivirga sp.
GCAAGGAACACCGGCGCACCCGAAGGATCCGATCCCAAGGGTTCGTTCAACAGATCGATGTCCATCGTGCCGGCGATCGCGTAGGCGACAACGAGCGGAGGTGAAGCCAGGTAGTTCATCTTGACATCGGGGTTGATACGGCCTTCGAAGTTCCTATTCCCGCTCAACACGGACACCACTGCAAGATCCCGATCATTCACCGCGGCGCTCACTTCGGGGATCAGCGGTCCGGAGTTTCCGATGCAGGTGGTGCAGCCATAACCCACGATGTCGAATCCGAGCTTCTCCAGATACGGCAGCAGACCACTCTTTTCGTAGTAGTCGGTGACAACCTTCGATCCGGGTGCCAGCGTGGTCTTCACCCACGGCTTGCGCGTCAAGCCACGCTCCACGGCCTTCTTCGCCAGCAACCCGGCTCCGATCATCACCGACGGATTCGAAGTGTTGGTGCACGAGGTGATCGCCGCGATGGTGACGGCGCCGTGACCGATCGACACCGGTTCCGACGCGATGGTGATGTCGGCTTGAGCGCTCGATTGGTCCGTGTAGTCGCCCAGCGCACGTTGGAAAGACGCTTGAGCATCCGACAGCGCAACGCGATCCTGCGGACGCTTCGGACCAGCAAGCGAGGGAACCACGGTCGACAGATCGAGTTCCAGGTACTCCGAGTAGCGAGGCTCATGTGCGGGGTCGTGCCACAGACCCTGTTCCTTGGCGTAGGTCTCGACGAGCGCGATCTGTTCTTCACTTCGTCCGGTCAGCCTCAGGTAGTCGATGGTGGCCTGGTCGATCGGGAAGATGGCGACCGTGCTGCCGTACTCCGGGCTCATATTTCCGATGGTGGCGCGGTTGGCCAACGGCACGCGCGTGACGCCCTCGCCGTAGAACTCCACGAACTTGCCCACCACGCCGTGCATGCGCAGCATCTCGGTGATCGTCAGGACCAAGTCGGTGGCCGTTGCACCTTGCGGAAGTTCACCGGTCAACTTGAAGCCGACCACCCGCGGGATGAGCATCGACACCGGCTGACCCAACATCGCGGCCTCGGCTTCGATGCCACCCACTCCCCAACCGAGCACACCCAGCCCATTGACCATGGTGGTGTGCGAATCGGTCCCGACGACCGTGTCCGGGTAGGCCTGGCCCTTACGAGCCATGATCACGCGGGCCAGGGACTCGATGTTCACCTGATGCACGATCCCAGTTCCCGGGGGCACAACCTTGAACTCATCGAAGGCGCTTTGGCCCCAGCGCAGGAATTGGTAGCGCTCGCGGTTGCGCTGATACTCGAGTTCGACGTTGCGCTCCTCGGCATCCACGGTGCCGAAGAAGTCCGCGATGACCGAGTGATCGATGACCAGCTCGGCCGGCGCGAGCGGCTCGATCTTGGACGGATCCCCGCCCAGATCACGAACCGCCTCGCGCATGGTCGCCAGATCGACCACGACCGGAACGCCGGTGAAGTCCTGCATCACCACGCGAGCCGGGGTGAACTGGATTTCGGTTGCCGGCTCCGCGGCCGGGTCCCACGATGCGAGTGCGCGGATCGCCTCGGACGTGACGTTCGCACCGTCCTCGGTGCGCAGCAGGTTCTCCAAGAGCACCTTGTGGGTGAACGGCAGATCGTCACTTCCGGGCACCTGGGAGATGCGGAAGATCTCGTAGGCGTGCGACGTGCCATCTGCCCCGGGCGTACTCACCTGGAGTTCGCCGCGAGCCTTGAAACTGTCCACACTCATGTCGCCTCCAGGAAAGTATCTTGACGTCAAGATATCCGATCGACCGGTCGGAACAACGCGATGGTCTCCATATGGTGGGTCTGCGGGAAGGCATCCCACACGCGGAGTGCCTGAACTTGATAACCGCGGTCGGCCAGGATCCCCACGTCGCGCGCCAATGCGACCGGATCGCACGCCACGATGATCAGCGTTTGCGGGGCCACCTGGACCACCGCCGTCAGCACCTGCGCCCCCGCGCCCGAGCGAGGAGGATCGATAACCACACCCGTGGGCCGAGGTCGGTTCGGTTTCATTACCCACGTGCGCACGTCGGCGCGGTGGAAACCCACCCAGGGCATGTGCTGGAGGGCGAGTCGACCGTGCGCGACGGCGTTCTTCGAGGATTCCACGGCATGCACCCGGCCACTGGCTCCGACGCGGCTACCGAGCGCGGCCGCAATGGGTCCCACCCCGGAGTAGAGGTCCCACCAGGTCTCCCCCGACTTCGGATCGCCCCACTCCAGCACCGTGTCGACCAACGCCTGAACGAGATCGGGATGCACTTGCCAAAAACCATCCACCGGGGCGGTGAAGGTGATCGAACCTCCCGCCACGGCGAGCTCGTGGCGTGACACTGCGCCGGCATCCCTACCCGAGGACACCACAGCCCCATCTATCCCCGTTGCCATGTACACGTCGCTGCCGACCGGAAGATCGGCCGCGATCTCGACGGCGCGCTGATGTCCGATCGGATCGGCGATGACGCAACCGCGGGCGTCGATCGATTCCTCACTTCGGTGCCGATGTAAAGCCACTGTGGACCCATAGGGCTCCAAAGACGTGGTTTCGTAGTGCATCCGCGTTCGCCAGCCCGTCTCCCGCCCGAAGTCCAGGACACCCTCAGCCAGTAGCGCGTTGGTCCGGTCATCGCGCAACCCGCCGTGATGCACAAGTGCTTCTCGGAGAACGTCTAACTTCAGTGAGCGCTGTAGCGACTCGGGCGCATGCTGGAAATCACATCCGCCGCATTCACCGGCAACAGGACACAGGGCTGGTCGGCGTTCTGCATGGGAGTGCAGCACCTCCACTGCGTCTGCGCGGAGGAAACGCGCACGCACTTCGGTGATGCGAATCCGCACCATCTCCCCAGGCAGGGCGTGGCGAACGAAAACCACGACTTCACCGAGCCGCGCCACGAAGTGGCCCCCGTGGGCAACCTTGCCGACACGTACTTCGCGCTCGTCTCCCACTTCGATGGGGATGCCGTCGATGGTCGGCGAGGCAGAAGGGGTCGCCGACACCAGGTCAGGATATGCGCAGTCTCTGCCCATCAAGCCGCGTGTAGCGTTGCGGGGTGCACATCGTGATCCTGGGATGCGGGCGTGTTGGTTCGCTGCTCGCCGATGACCTCGATGCTCAGGGACATTCCGTCGCCGTCGTGGACCAGGACGCGAGGTCCTTTCGCAAATTGGGAGCGGACTTCGGCGGTCTCACCGTCAAGGGCGTCGGCTTCGATCGCCAGACACTGGAGAATGCCGGGATCGAGCGCGCCCATGCGTTCGCTGCCGTGAGCAGCGGCGACAATACGAACATTCTCGCTGCTCGCGTAGCGCGCGAGACGTACGGCGTGGAGCACGTGGTGGCACGGATCTACGACCCGCGACGCGCAGAGGTGTACCAGCGACTCGGGATTCCGACAGTGGCCACGGTCACCTGGACATCTACCCAGATCATGCGTGCCCTACTGCCCCTGGGCGCCGACACCCAGTACACCGACCCCACGGGAACCATGTCCTTGGCGGAAGTCCACGTCGGTCAGGAATGGATCGGCCACCGAGCGCAGCAGCTGGCTCAGGAGACCCAGTCCCGGCTGGCGTTCATCACCCGCTATGGATCGGCGATGTTCCCCGACGACAAGACCGTGATCCAAGATGGCGATCTGGTGCATTTGTTGTTCGATCCGGAACGACGCGACGACGTCGAGCGGATCTGCGAAAAGGGTCCGGTGAGGAACTGATGCGAGTAGCCATCGCCGGCGCCGGGAAAGTTGGGCGCGCCATCGCTCGGGAGCTCATCGAGAACAAGCACGAGATCCTGCTCATCGATAAGGATGCCGAGCTCGCGCGCCCTGGTGCGGTCCCGGGAGCCGAGACGCTGCTTGCTGATGCATGTGAGGTCAGCGCCCTCGAGCAGGCCCGGTTGGCCGAGTGCCAGGTGGTGGTTGCCGCGACTGGCGACGACAAGGTGAATTTAGTCGTCTCCCTCCTCGCCAAGACCGAGTTCGGGGTGCCGCGGGTAGTGGCACGGGTGAATCATCCGAAGAACGAGTGGATGTTCGATGAGTCGTGGGGTGTCGATGTAGCGGTGTCCACACCGCGAATGCTTGTCGCTCTCGTCGAGGAAGCCGTGAGTGTGGGTGATCTGGTCCGGCTCTTCACGTTCCGTCAGGGTGCAGCCGAGCTCGTCGAGATGACCCTGCCACATGATTCCGCTGTGGTCGGCCGAAGCATCGGTTCGATCGCGTGGCCATCGGATACCGCGCCCGTAGCGCTCGTGCGCGGATCGCACGTCAAGCCGCCAACGGCCGACGACGTATTGGAGCCTGGCGATGAACTTCTATTCGTTGCCACGCCAGACCGCGAGCCGGAATTGCAGTCCTTGATGTGTTCGCCGTCGAGTAACTAGGGCGCGAGTCACGTCCCTTCGGCAGCTCGTTTGGCGCGGTACACCGGGGCAAGAACGCGGTAGGTCACGTAGGCGCCGGCCAAGAACAACGGCCAGCCCATGACCACTCGGGCGATCCCGAGTAGTTCCACCGATTCACTCAAGTACAGCGGCCCTTGAACGATGAGACGACCGAAGAAGACCCCCACCCAGATCCACGAGGCAGCCGCGTAGGTGCGCATCAAACGCACATCGCGGCGCCACGCGGTGCCCTCACCGGTGAGATAGCCCATCGCCACGCCAAGCAGCGGCCACCGAACCAGGATGGACACGAGGAACGCAGTGCCGTAGGCGATGTTCGTGATCAGGCCCGGCAGGAAGAAGTTCTCGGCTTGTCCGGTGAACGCGGAGAATCCGGCGGCGATCGCCAGACCTAGGAACCCGGTCAGCACTTGCTGAAGCTTCTGCTTGCGGACGAGTCGATATCCCGCGAGCAAGATTCCGACGGCGAGTGCAGCGATCAACGCCGGCCTGAGCTCACGTGAGGCGATCACGTACACGGAGATGAACACCACCGTGGGTAGGCCGCTGTCCAGCATTCCGCGCCAACCACCGATGGCCCGCTCCAGGATCAACCGCTCGGCTCGCAGATCCGCCTCCGACGCTGTGGTCGGCTCGGCACCTTCCGCTCCCTCGATTGGTTGCTCACCAGTTGGCTCGTCAGATGACTCGCGGGGTTGCTTGTCCATGCGCTAGCTCGGTAACAATTCGTAGCGCGGGTTGTAGATCGTGGGGTGTTCGGTAACGCAGTTCAGGCGGCCATGGACCACCAGGCTGCGACCTTCGAACAAGCCAGGGATCCGCCGTCTGCCCAACCACACCACGAAGACATGCCCGGTGCCATCGTCCAGTTCCACTTCCAGTGCCGGCGCTTGCCCTTCGGGCCGCACGTCGAGTTTGCGAATGGTGCCGCTCACGGTGACCTGCTCCCCGGGCGTGCAGGTCTGAATCGCCACGACGGCCTGCCCGGGATGTCGACGCTCGTGCTCCTCGGCTGATTCGCGCAGAAGGCGCTCCTGTGCACTTTCGGTCAGCCTGCGCAGCGTCTTGCCCATCACATTCACGTCGGATCGCCCTTCGATCGCGGCCAAGAAGTCATCAACGGGTTTCAGTGATTTCCGGGCCTCGTGGCGGGAGGCTGATCGTGGGTCGGGCCGGGCTCGCGGGTTGTACCTCCTCGGCAGGCGGTCCAGCTTGCGCCGCGGCCTCCGCGGGTATCCGCATGGGTATTGCGTTGCCCATCGGCATCGCCTGATCGCCCCGGGCCACCACGACGCCCCGAACCGCCGCTTCCATGACCGCGGCTGCTTGCGGGTCGCGCGCAGCTTGACCGAGGAACACCATCCGCACGAACCATCGGGGCCCGTCTACGCCGCAGAATCGCGCCGGCTGTGGTTTGCCGTCCTGTCCTTGCACTTGCGCGCGCAACTCCTGGCCGAAGGGACCGTCCACTACTTCTACGAGCCCACCGCTCTTGTTGATCTGCGAGGAGATCTGCCCGCGAACCTCGTCCCACATGCCACCGGTGCGAGGTGCGGCATACGGCTGCAGTTGAACAGCGGACGTATCGGTCACCAACGTCACTTGGCTCACCGAACCGGAGGATTGATCCGCCTGGACTTGAATCCGGTAGTCACCCGACTGCGGAACGAGGAGCGCACCGAGGTCCACCCGCGGAACGTCCGGATATTGATCACCAGCGTCCCACGGACCCTCGGTTCGTACCGTCTCGATGGGAGCCGCACCCGCAGAGTCCGTTTCCCCGCGAGAGGGTTCGTCACTAGCGGCCGGCACTTGGCCCGCCGGCGCATTCGTGTCCGTATCCTGCGATTCGGCAGTGAGGCTCTCCCCCTCGGGGTCGCCTTTGCTCCGTCGGCCGAACAATCCCACTGACTCTCCTCGGTTAGCGAAGGACCACGCTACCTGTTACCCGACTCCCGTCGAACCGAAGCCTCCATCCCCGCGCCAGGAACCGGGTAGTCCCTCGACTTCGGACCAACGGATCGCCCGGAACTCCTGCACGAGCAATTGGGCGACGCGATCACCGCGCTGGATGGAAACGGTCTCCTCGCGATCGGTATTGAGACCGATGACCGATATCTCCCCTCGGTAGCCAGCATCGATCGTGCCGGGTGCGTTCACCAGTGTGAATCCCGAGGTGCGGGCGAGGCCACTGCGCGGATGGATCAAGCCCACGAAGCCGGGAGGCAGCGCGATGGCAATGCCGGTCGGAATCAACGCTCGCTGCCCGGGGTGCAGTTCCACGTCCACGGTCGATCGAAGGTCCCAGCCGGCATCGCCTGGACTTCCCCTCTCGGGTAACGGGATCCCCGCGTCGATTCGCCTCACCAGCACGCGGACGGGTTCCTCTCCAGGCACGTGTCGACTCTATCCAGGTAGGAGTGCATGCAAACTGATCAGCAAGCACACAGCCGCAGTCAGACAGCACCGTCACCAGCGATCGCGGCTCCCTCTGACACACTGACAACGTGACCGTTCGCTACCGCGAAAGAGTGATTCCGGGGTTCTCGTGGTGGATCGTCGTGGCGAGTCTGGTCGCCATGATCGCGATCGCCTACGGTGCAGCACTGGGCACCGGAATCGGTGTGCTTGTCGCCGTCGTCCTCGGTCCCATCGCGATCGTGGCTTTGATCCGCTCATCACCGGTGATATCCGTCACCGAACACGAAGTGGCATGTGGCGTGGCGGCACTACCGAGCGGGACGTGGCGCCAGCCCAGGACCGTTGTGGGCGCTGAGCTCACGAGTATCCGCCGCGGTCATGCGGCCGACGCCGGTGATCGCGTGTACCAAGTGGTGCCCGCTTGGTACGCCCGGACCGGGGTCCTGCTGCCCCTCGATGACGCAAGCGACCCCCATTCGGCCTGGCTGATCGCCACTCGGCATCCAGACCGTCTGACCGCGGCACTCGCCCTCTCCGATCCGGCGTAGGCACTTCACGTGCGATGAGGGATAACCACCCCACGTGGAGACTGCGATTGCGGCATGCGCCACAGTGGGGCCATGAGCAAAGAGGTAACGCCTGCTTCGAGCGAAGCTCAATCCCCCGCCCCGATTGCCGCGATCGTCGCTCCAGTACTGGCATTCGGTGCGACCTATGCAGCACGCAAAGTGCTCGCCTCGGCTTATCGTGCCATCACCGGGCGCAATGCCCCGTCGAACAAGGATCTCGAGGTGTCCCTAGCGAGCGTCGTCGCATGGGCTGCGATTTCGGGTGCAACGGTGGCAGTCGTGGAGGCACTGATTGTGCGGAGTGCGGACCGGTACTTCGGTCCGAGCTGACCAGATCCAGAACTGACGGTCAGGCGCAGTCCTTGCAGATGGGGCCGCTCTTGCCTTCGTGATCGAGTTGGCTGCGATGGTGAACGAGGAAACACGACATGCAGGTGAATTCGTCCGCCTTCTTGGGAACCACCCGGACCGTCAGGTTCTCATCGGATAGATCAGCTCCCGGTAATTCGAGGTTCTCAGCGAGTTCGGCTTCGTCGACGTCGACCGCCGACGCAGTCTTCTCCGCGCGACGCGCCTTCAACTCCTCGAGGCTGTCCTCGGCGAGTTCCTCGTCGGTCTTGCGAGGCGCGTCGTAGTCGGTGGCCATGGCCCTGTGCCCTCCCTCGTGGCTGGTCTTGCGCGCAGATTGTGCCCCATGGCTATCCCACTCGCCCCTCGGGGGCGCGACGCGCCACTCCGCCGTTCGCCACCGGCGTAAGCAGGCGCGGGCCCGAACAGCAGAATGAGGCCATGCCCCTCTACGCGCTCGGCGACAAGACCCCCGACATCGATCCACGCGCCTTCGTCCACCCCGACGCCGTGATCATCGGCGATGTCCAGGTTGGCCCGGAGTCCTCCATCTGGCCAACGGCGGTGCTGCGAGGTGACCATGGGCGCATCGTCATCGGTGCGCAAACGTCGATCCAGGACGGAACGGTCATCCACTGCACGGCGGACCTCGACACCATCGTGGGCGATCGATGTGTGGTCGGACATAACGCGCACCTCGAGGGTTGCACCGTCCACGATGACTCGCTCATCGGATCGGGCTCAGTTCTGCTTCATCGAGTGGAGGTGGGTCCGCATTCGCTGGTGGGCGCCGGGGCCGTGGTGTCTCCGGGAACGATCGTTCCAGCCCGCGCACGAGCGTTGGGCGTTCCGGCGAAGGTCACCGAGGGCGTGGTAGCCGATGGTGACTTCGATGCATCCGTGCAGGTGTACGTCCGCAACGCTCACTGGTATGCGAAGGATCTGCGCCGCTTGGACTGATCGGGACCGGCGTCGCTTCGATCGACCAGATTCGCCAGGTCATTCGAGCGTGAGATGTCTCCCCGCTCCGACGAGCAACTCCTCCAGTTCGCTTGCGATGCCTGGAACCGCCGCCATGAACGTTCCCGAATCCGCCTCCTCGCCGAGATGACTCACGACTGCGCCGGCCTCGCGAGCGAGCAGGAGCCCAGCGGCCATATCCCACGGATTGAGCCCCCGTTCGTAATAGGCGTCCGTTCGCCCTTGCGCTAACCAGGCGAAATCCACGACCGCGCAGCCGGTGCGCCGGATATCGCGCACCGAGGTGATGATGGCGCGCAGCACTTCGGCTTGGTTGAGTCGGCGTTCTGGCGCATACGAAAAGCCCGTGACAAGCATCGCCTGGCCCAAATGCGTGCACGTTCGTACGCGAAGTGGTTCGGCGAGATCACCGACGACTCGCCATGCGCCCGACCCGCGGATTGCTACGAATCCCTCACCGGTTTCGGGGGTCATGATCACGCCCACAACCGCCTGCCCGACCTCGTCATCCTCGGCCGCTACCGATACTCCCCAGTGCGGTATCCGGTACAGGTAGTTCACCGTGCCGTCGAGCGGATCGACAACCCAACGTATGCCCGTCTCGCTCGGCCGATCGCTGCCCTCCTCGCCGAGCAGTCCATCACCCGGTCGCTCCCCCAAAAGCCGTTCGTGCAGAAGGTGCTCGGCCGCCTTGTCCATCGAGGTGACGACATCGGTCGGCGTGGATTTGGTTTCGAAGTCCAAATCCTCGGGCCGCTGGGTATGCAAGAACGCAGCGGCTTCGCTTGCTGCGCGCCACGCCAGGTCGGCGAGTGGGTGCCAGGACAGGACTTCGGCGAGCGGTTGGACGATTCGGTCGTTCGACGGATTCATATCCACCCTCGGCTCGAGTGCACTCTGCGGAGTCGGGCCTTCGGCCAGACAACCGCACTTCGTCCACACGCTAGCCTGCCGAGTTATGCGCACCGATTCCCCGACCGGATACCGGTACGCGCTGACGCGCCCAGGAGTCCTGAACTTCTCCGCAGCAGGACTCCTTGGTCGCCTTCCGATTGCAATGAACGCGCTCGCGATAGTGCTCTTGGTCTCCAATGAGACAGGTTCATACGCCTACGCCGGTGCCTTGAGTGCACTGTTGGCGGTTACGGCTGGCTTGGTGAGCATCCTTAGCAGCCGCGTGGCCGACCGAATCGGTCAGACGTCGGTTCTTCGAGTCTTGGCGATCGCACATAGCGCGTCGCTAGTCGCCTTCACCGCATCGGTACTCGCTGACCTACCACGCGTAGTTCAGGTGGTGCTCGTTGTGGCCGCAGGGGCCACGTCGCCGGCAATCGGTTCCTACGTGCGCGCCCGCTGGACACACGTGTCCGTCGACCCTTCCATGACGCGCGTCGGTTTCGCTTGGGAGAGCATCCTCGATGAGGCTATTTTCACGGTGGGTCCGATCATCACCACCGCCGTTGCGTTCACGGTCGGATTCGGAGCGCCCCTCTTCCTCGCGGCTTCCTTCGTGCTGGTCGGTTCCCTGTGGCTCGCAGCTGCCCGCTCGTCCACTCCGCCCCCGCACCGAGATAACCGCGCATCAACATCCCTATGGGCGGTGGTCCGATTTCCTGGAATTCCGTCGTTGGTCGTCGCGGCACTCGGGCTGGGGACCGTCTTCGGAAGCGTGGATGTGGGCGTCGTGGCATTCACCGCTGAACAGGGCACCGGATCCTTCGCCGGGATCGTACTGGCGACGTTCGCGGCTACCTCGATGGTCGGCGGCATCCTCTACGGCCTTCGCGACTGGCCGGGCGCTTTGCACTGGCATCCTCGCGTGGCCGCCCTCACACTCACGCTCGTAACGATTTTCCTGCCGTTCGCGACGAACAACGTGGCCCTGATATCTGTGATCGCACTGACCGGCTTCAGCGTGGCGCCAGCCCTGATCGGCATCTTCACTCTGGCGAGCCGATTGGTTCCCCGGCGTCATCTGACCGAGGGCCTGACGTGGACGAACTCCGGTCTCGCCGCAGGCTTCGCCCTTGGATCGGGTCTCGCCGGCTTCGTGATCGACTCCCTCGGCCCCCGGGCGGGCCTGTCCTTGACCGTCCTGGGCGCAATAGCAGCAGCAACAGCCCTGATGAACCCCTCGCTCGGGCGGGCCAGCAGTGTCGACGAGGCCACTACTTTGGATGTGGCGGCCGACGAATCGATGCCACCGATGCCTCCGGTCGTCAGTTGGAACGACGACCCCCTCCCCGGCCCTCACTGAGTTGCCGGTTCTTCGTCCTTGAGGCGATTCTCTGGGTCGTGCACGTAGCCGCAAACACCCACGATCGATGCTCCAGCGGGAAGTGGTCCTCGATCGGTTGGGCTACACCGCAAGGACCTGAGGTTGCCCAGGTGAGCCCGGCGCGCGCCGCGACGCGGTAGGTTTCGGGTGTTCGTGCCCACGACATTCGTCCTGAACCTAGGAGTCAGCCCTGCAACCGCTCAGCCCACGCGAAATCCAGGCGCGCGTTCGCGCCGGTGCTTCGGCGGAGGTCGTCGCGGCCGAGACCGGCTGGCCGCTGGACAAAGTTGCTCGCTACGCCGAGCCACCACTGGGAGAACGCGCCTATGTAGCCGAACAGGCCAAAGTTGTGGAAATCTCTCGTTCCCGGGGTGGTTCAACCCTTGAGGATTCGGTGTGCGCTCGTCTGTCAGTCGATCCCGACGACGTCGCATGGGATGCCTACCGCACCGACGAAGGGCGATGGATCGTCACCGCTGCCTTGGACGGCAGCAGCGTGGGGTCATGGATCTACGAAGTCGTCGGTCGTACGGTCCACCCGACCGATGAGAGCGCACGAGCGTTGATGGGTGGCGGGCCCAGTGCGGTTGCAGACCCGGTGGTCGATGCAGCGCCCTCGGAACCTGAACCAACAACGGTGGAAGCCGCACCTGAGACTCCACGTCCCCGATTGGTGTCCGTGACCTCCGATCCGACGGTCGACTCCCCCTCGACGGAAGCGCACGTGCGTGACGAGGCAGCACAGGCGCCAACGGAGCAATCCGCGCTACTGGAGCAATCGGACGTCAGTTCGGCACCCCGCAGAGCCAAGCGCGCCAAAGGCAAGAAGGGTCGAGCTAGCGTGCCCAGCTGGGACGAGATCTTGTTCGGTGCTTCCAGGCCGGAGGATTAATCCTCGAACGGCAGCGGCTGCTTGGACATGTGTTCCACACCGGCCCGCTTGGCCGTCAAGCCTGCTCGGTAGTGACGCCGACACAGAACCTCGTAGGCAACGGCGCCCGCATTCGCGGACCCAGCCACGTCGCCCACCAGCACCTGGTCGCCTTCGGTTGTCATGATCCCGTCGATCGTTCGGGCGTTGTGGATCGCTCGCGTACCGCACCAGCACAGTGCTTCGACCTGAAGCACCTGCGTCCTGTCCGCTAACTCGACCAAACGCCGAGATCCCGGGAAAAGGTGCGTGCGAAAGTCGGTCATGATGCCGAACGCGAATACATCGATGGCGAGTTCATCCACCAATCGAGCGAGTTGTTCTACCTGTTCTGCCGTATAGAACTGAACTTCATCGCAGATGATGTAGTCGATGCGGGCGCCGACACTGAGGCGATCCACCACGAAACGTCTGAAATCGAAGTCATCTCCGACCTCGATGGCCGGCACCGCCAAGCCCAATCGACTGGACAATCGAGACTCCCCCGCCCGGTCCAGCCGCGTGAAGACCAACCCCGTGCGACCGCGTGAACTGTGGTTGTGATCGGTCTGCAGCGCCAAGGTGCTCTTGCCACAATCCATCGTCCCTGCGTAGAAGACGAGTTCGGCCACGGCGGCATGTTGCCACAGGCCTACCGCTCCCGGCCTATCCGTCCAGGAGTAATGCCGGTATTCGTCGTTCGTCGTCGCTGAGGCCGCCGTGATGGCCGATCAGATTCGAGACCCGGTCATCGAAAGTCCTGCTGGCAACGATCGAGCGACCGCGTGAGATGACCAGGACATCCCCGATTCTGTCCGTAAGGAGAGGATCAACGTCACCGAACAGACCCCGGTCGATCGCCTGCTGCCGCAGCAGGACCTCCACACGGTCTCCCAATTCCCACTGCCATCGGCGCGCGATTTCGGGAGCGTCGTCGTCCACGTAGAGGTGTCGCATTCGCGGCTCGCCTGCCCATAGCCGAACGCCTGCGGTCAATGCTGGGAAGTCTTCCACCCATATCCGCTCATAACAATCGACTATTCCGTGGTCGGCAGTCACAACGAGCGTCGCGTCGGCGCGAAGTTCGGCGCGAAGATCGCCCAGAAGCCGATTCACCTCCGCAGCGGCCTGTCGCCACTGTCTCGATGTGCTGCCGAACTCATGCGCCGCCCGATCCAATTCGGCCCAGTACACATAGATCAATGCGCGCTCACTCGCGTCCATGATCGAGCGCAGGTGGGCGGCGCGTTGAGCGGCATCTTCGGCGGTGAGGTATTCGCTTCCGCGCAAGACGGCGTGCGTGAGGCCCGAATTCGAGTAGGCGCGCGGCGCGATGGTTACCGCACGCACACCCGTTCGCTGGACGCGCTCGAAAACCGTGCTTTCGGGCTGGACCGCCGACGGAGTGGGGCGACGCCCCCAATGCAGGGGGCTCAGCACCTGTTCCTCATCCGGTAGCCAAAAGGATGCACCGACGATGCCGTGACGTCCCGCGGTCATGCCGGTTCCCAGGCTTGCCAATCCCGTGGGAGTCGTGGTGGGAAATGCCGCCTCGATCGATCCGCCGCGCGCTGGATCGAGTGCGTCGAAAAGGTCCGGGTGGGCCTCGATCGATGTCGCCCCTAGGCCATCGATCAGGCACACGACAACGAACGATCGCCTGCCCAGACCTAGATCATCGTTGAAGCCCGGAACATCGAGGGCAGCGGCCGCCGACGGCAGAACGTGGGAAAGATTCAGATCGAAGCGGTGCTCCATCAGTGCGGGCGACCGGCCACGGATTTCGACAATGCCGCCGATAGCGCTCCTGCGAAATCCAAGACCCTGGCCACCACTTCGGATCCATCCGCGGCCTCCGACACCCGTACTGACAGATCGTCATTGGTCGACGTACCGGTGTAGCCGTGATCGGCCTCGCACGACGGGTCCTGGCAGCCAGCAGGTTCTAGGTCTATTCGACTCACCGCTCCCCAGCCGATGGTCAGCACGACCTCAGCAGTGGGACCCCCAGGGCGATGGGTCGCAGGATCGGAAACCACCCGCGTCACCACTACCGAATCCACGCGCTCAAGGCGTACCGCTTCGGTGGAGGCACTCGCATACGCAGCACCCGATCCTTCCGGAGTGTGCTCATCGACGTGACAGACCACCAGTCGCGTTTCGGTCAACACGAGAACGGTGATGTGACGACGCAGCTCATCTCGATCGAAAGTCGCTTCCTGCTGAACCACGAAGCTCTGCGGTTCCTCACCACCCAATGCGGTCTCAAGGGCCTCGGCAACGAGATCGGGGTAGTACCCACTGCGTTGAATGTCCTGACGCAGGGCCCCTGCGGCCGCCGCGGACCCCGACTGACTCATGACGCCATCCTGCCAGGTCCAGGTAGTGTCCGAATGTGGACAGGGCAACCGATGGACAAGTACTCGATCACGGCCCCCTGGTCGTCCATCCGGAAGTGGCAGATGCGCTGGCTGCGGGCGACCCGGTGGTCGCACTGGAGTCCACGATCATCAGCCATGGATTGCCCAGGCCCGAGAACGTCCGAGTGGCCCGCGAGATCGAATCGGTCGTGCGCTCTCGTGGCTCCATCCCCGCAACCATCGCCGTGCTCGATGGCATCGTTCGCGTCGGCCTATCGCCCGATCAGTTGGAGGAGATCGCCTACCGCGACGACGTCGTGAAGGCGAGTGTTCGCGACCTGGCGGTTGTTCTGGCCCGTAGCGCGAGTGCGGCCACCACGGTCGCAGCCACCAGTGTCATCGCCCGACGCGCCGGAATCGAGGTCTTCGCAACGGGTGGGCTCGGTGGTGTGCACCGACAGGCTCGGGACAGTTGGGATGAATCGGCCGATCTCGCCACCTTGGGTAGAACGCCGGTCGTGGTGGTCTGTTCGGGTGTCAAGTCCATCCTCGACGTCGGCGCCACCTTGGAGCGCATGGAGACTCTCAACATCGCGGTGGTCGGCTACCAGACGTCGCAGTTCCCCGGCTTCTATCTCGCCGATTCGGGCCACGCGGTGGATTGGCGGGTCGATGATCCGGCAGAGGCCGCAGACCTCATCGCGGCCCGCGACGCACTTGGCATCGAAAGCGCGATAGTGATCGCCAATCCCATTCCGTTGGATGCTCAACTCGATCCCGACGTGCACGACGAAGCACTAGATGACGGATTGCGTCTAGCCGAATCCCGGGGCATCACCGGAAAGGATGTGACGCCGTTCCTCCTGGACCACTTCCACCGGGTCACTCACGGGGCCAGCCTGACCGCGAACACCGCGCTGGTGGTTCGCAATGCTGATGTGGCCGCTCGCATCGCCAGCGCACGTTCACTCGCCCGACGAACGTGACGTTCGCGCCCGACGCACAACCACTTACGACGGAATTCATCGTCGTGGGCGACATCATGGTCGACACCTTCGCGCAGATCGATGGCCCACTGACGATCGGTGTCGATCACTTCGGTCACGTGACGAGACGTATCGGTGGGCAGGCGGCCAACACCGCAGCGTGGCTCGCGTCGCTCGATAAACCGGTGCGACTGCTAACCGCATCCGGCGACGACGACGACGGCGCGTGGGCGCGTTCGCTGCTGGAGTCCGCGGGCGTCGTGAATTTCCAGGTGGCCTCCGAACGGGCCCTCGCTCAAGCCTTCGCCCAAGCCAGCACGGGTCGATGCGTGGTGGTGGTCGATTCCGAGGGCTCCCGCACCATGATCTCCGCGCCGGGAGCAAATCGACGGCTTGCCGATCTCGGCGCAGACGGATGGACCGACCTTTGGAAAACCGTCCAGGGCACCGGTGAATCTCCGGCCGAAGAACGTTCACCGCGTAGGCACCTGCACCTGTCCGGCTACCTGATGCACCACTCCCCTGATCTGCCCGGCGTGATCACCCACTCCGCACGAAGCGCCTGGCCGTCCATTTCCACGAGTTTCGACGCCGCTGCGGCATCGCCCACCCCGGGGATCCAGCAGGCGTTCGTCGAACTGCTCCCCGAACTCGATCTGGTTTTTGCGACCTCGCAAGAGATCCTCGATCTTCATCCCCCCGGAGCCGATGCTTCCGCAGGCCCTGTGCCCGAAGACGACGCCGAGTCCCTCCTGGACAGATGGCGATCATCGACGGGCTACACCGGCACCGTGGTCCTCAAACTGGGTGCCCGCGGGGCTGTCGGGGATAGCGGGGACGGGGCTGATCGCGTGCGAATCGATGCACCCAGCGTGCAGGTTGTGGACACCACCGGCGCGGGTGATGCCTTCGCGGCCGGTTTCCTGGCAGCCTGGGTCCCCGGTCAGAATCGCCTGACCGAAGCGATGGTGGCCGGCGCCGAGTCGGCGTCCCGAGCGATCTCCCGCATCGGGGCAGGGCCACCCACGACGGAAGGACGGTAGGCACCGTGGGCTCCAAGCCCCGCTCCTCGGGCAAGCAGCCCTCACGGCGTTCCGGCCAGGGTTCGACCGGTCGATCTACTGGCTCGTCCGACACCCGGATCCTCGATGTGGACGTCTCCGAGGAGATGCGCGGGTCCTTCCTGGAGTACGCCTACTCGGTCATCTATTCCCGCGCGTTGCCCGACGCACGCGACGGCCTCAAGCCCGTACAGCGACGCATCTTGTTCCAGATGTCGCAGATGGGACTGCGACCAGATCGTGGACACGTCAAGTCGGCCCGCGTGGTCGGTGAGGTCATGGGTCGGCTTCACCCGCACGGCGACTCCGCCATCTACGACGCTCTCGTTCGATTGGCCCAGCCATTCACGCTGCGGCTGCCCCTCGTGGACGGTCACGGTAACTTCGGTTCACCGGACGACGGCCCGGCCGCGATGCGCTACACCGAGGCGCGTCTGGCAGCTCCTGCATTGGATCTGACCGCGAGTTTGGATGAAGACGTGGTCGATTTCGTCCCTAACTACGACGGACGTGAACTCGAACCCGTGGTCCTGCCGGCTGCGTTCCCCAATCTCCTGGTCAATGGTGCGAGCGGCATCGCCGTGGGCATGGCCACCACACTCGTTCCACACAATCTGGCAGAGGTCGTCGCCGCCGCGCGCCATCTTCTCGATCACCCGAATGCGGATGCCGCCACGCTCATGGCCTTCGTACCCGGGCCGGATTTCCCGGGCGGCGGGGAGATCATCGGCCTCGACGGAATTCGCGAGGCCTACATGACCGGACGCGGATCGTTCCGCCTGCGCGCCAAAACCACGGTGGAGAATGTCACGCCTAGACGCCGGGGCATCGTCGTCACCGAACTACCAGCCACCGTGGGCCCTGAGCGCGTCATTGAGCGCATAAAGGATCTCGTGCAAGCCAAGAAGATCCATGGCATCTCCGACGTGGTCGACCTGTCGGATGGACAGTCCGGTCTTCGTTTGGTGATCGAACTGAAGAGCGCCATCGATCCCGAACCCATGCTCGAGCAGTTGTTCCGCCTGACGCCACTTGAGGACTCCATAACGATCAATGCGGTTGCCCTGGTCGATGGCCAGCCGCAGACCCTGGGGCTGCGTGAACTCCTGCACGAATTCGTGATGCACCGGCTGGAGGTTGTGCGTCGGCGCAGTGAGTTTCGGCGCACGAAGGCCGCCGAGCGCCTCCACTTGGTTGACGGCCTGCTCATTGCGATCGTGGATATCGACGAGGTCATCGAACTGATTCGAGCAAGCGAGAACGCCACGGAGGCCCGCGAGCGATTGATGAGCGTTTTCGATCTCAGCGAGATCCAAGCGAACTACATCCTGGACATGCCGCTTCGACGTTTGACGAAGTTCAGTCGGATCGAGTTGGAGACCGAGCGCGACGAGCTACGGTCACGTATCGAGGAATTGGCAGCGCTGCTCGCCGACGATGCTGCTCTGCGTGCGGCAGTGTCTAACGAGATGGCCGAGGTCAGCGCGTCCTTGGGCACGCCCCGACGCACGACCTTGCTGGAGGGCATCCAGCGGCCTGCAGCGACGGCCTCCAAGACGAATCCATCCCAGGCGAGCCCTTCCCTGGAGCTCGCCGACCAACCATGCGTGGTGATGCTGTCCTCCACCGGGCTGATCGCTCGAACCTCGGAAGTCAGCCCGGGTGATTCGGGTACGCGCACGCCACACGATGTGGTCATCGCCGCGTGCCCTGCCACCACCCGCGGTCAGGTGGGCGTACTCACCTCGACCGGTCGAGTCGTGGCAGTGGACGTCGTCGATCTTCCGGCACTTCCGGCGGTGGTAGGCACACCGTCGCTAGCAGCAGGAGCTCCCCTGGGTGCATTCGTCGACTTCGACGCAGATGAACGCGCGGTGACCGTCGTACCGATGGACGGAAACGCGACCGTGGCGCTGGGCACCTCCGCGGGTGTCGTGAAGCGCGTCGTGATCCCTGCACCTTCGACTCGCACGACTTCGGTCTCGGTCATCGCCCTCGCCGACCAGGACGAAGTGGTGGGCGCGAGTTTCCTTTCCGAAGCCCACGCGGAGGGTGCCTCACTTGTGTTCGTGTCGTCGGCCGGCAATCTGCTCACCTTCCCCGCGTCCGCTGTGCGCGTCCAAGGAACATCGGCCTCGGGAATGTCGGGCATCAAACTCACCGACTGCGCCCGTGCCATTGCATTCCATGCAGTGATTGATCCGTCTAGCGCCTTCGTGGTGAGCGTTGCCGGCGATTCCCGCGCACTTCCCGGAACCGAACTCGGATCGGTCAAGGTGTCTGCCCTGGATGGGTATCCGAGCAAAGGCCGAGGCACCCAGGGTGTTCGCTGCCACAAACTCCGCTCCGGTGAAGACTGCATCGCCAAGGCCTGGGTAGGGCCCGGTCCCGCCCGAGCGGCGACGGCCTCGGGTAAACCCGTGGACCTACCAGAAGTCTCCGACAAACGAGATGGGACCGGCACAGCCCCAAGCGCCCCGGTTGCGGGCATCGGTGGCACCCTCGTCCTGTCATGACGCCTGAGTCGTGTTCCGGATTAGCACGCGAGGAGCCTTTACCCGGCACCGCGCCATACGCCCGCGCCTGGTTGGTGCTCGAACATCCCGGTCCGTGGGGGCGCGATGCGCTGACCGACTCCGGCCTTCCCGACCGATTGGTCGAGCACATCGCACGAGCCCAGCTCGAGGCGCCGTTCCGCTTCCTGGCAGCGCGTCGAATCGGTGAGGATCGTCGACACGCACCTGCGTCGACCGCCCGCCCGTTCCCCCGACGGGTGTGGCTCGCATCCTGCGACGCCCACGACCCGATAACTCGCACAACACGGATCGCAGAAGTCGAGGAGATTCTCGACTGGGACCTGGTGGCACTTGGCGAGGGCGTAGTTCCCGCCATCGGCCAGCGCGTCGAACAGCCGCTGGAATTCGTATGCACGCACAGTAAGCGCGACGCCTGCTGCGCCATCTGGGGTCGTGAACGCGTGGCATCGGTGCCCGCCGACCGCCGGGAGCAGGTATGGGAGTGCAGCCACCTCGGCGGTCACCGCTTCGCTGCAACCAGCCTTTTCCTTCCATCCGGGCGGCTGTACGGCCGCCTTCGTGAGTACCACGAGTACCCGCGGAATTCCGACGAAGGCATCGTGGAACCGAACCCGATGCACCTTCGCGGACCTTCGTACCTAACCGCCCCGCTCCAGGCCGCCGAGTGCCTGGTCCGTCAGCATGCATCAGTCACCTACGCACAACCTCTCGACGTGATCGATCTGGAGTCGAAACACGATCGAGTGATTGCGAAGGTGCAGGACGCCACCGAACGATCGTGGCTCGTGCACTGCCAGATCGAATCCTTCACCTCTCCGGCATCTTGCGGCGGTCGGCCCGAGGAGCGTGTCACCTGGCATGCTCGATTCACCGACGATCACCACGGGTAGCACGGGAAACCTAGAACGGGAACTGTCTTGGCCATCGAATCTGCTGACACCTCGATAACCCGATTGCCGGACGCGACACTGCCGGATCTCGACGGCTTATCGGTTTCCCTGGTCGCCTTCGCCGCCGGGCGCCCACTGGTTGTGGCCTTCACCTGCAATCACTGCCCCTACGTCCAGTCGATCGAGGCGGAACTCGGGGCCATGGCGGACGCACGACACGACGTAGCGTGGTTGGCCATCTGCAGCAACGACATCGAGGTCTACCCCGACGACGACCTCCCTGGGCTGCGCGAGCAAGTGCACCGGGCTGGCTGGCACTTCCCCTATCTGGTCGACAGCAGCCAGGCGGTGGCGCGCGAGTTCGGGGCGGTCTGCACTCCGGACTTCTTCGTATTCGATGCTTCGGGCGAACTGACCTACCGCGGTGCGATGGACGATGCTCGACCGCGCCAACCGCAGCCGGTCGACGGAGCCCACCTGCGCAGCGCGCTGGATGCGGCCGCGCGGCTGGAGAAGTTCACGGGCGGGAAGCCGTCAATGGGCTGTGGAATCAAATGGAAGGCCGATTAGCCGCTGGTGCCGATCGCCATCAGGTCGTCTCGGTCGTGGATGGTTAGGCGCGGACGTCCCTGAGCGGATCCGCGGGCACGCTCCTGGGCATCGATCGTGCGCCATCCTGCAGAACTCACCACGCGGATCCCGCGCTCGGCGATCAGTTGGTCGATCCCGGGCGCCGGCGTTGATTCGTCGATGACGCCGGCGTGGATATCCGACACGAGCGATGCAACGGTACCGACTGCGCACTTCTTGTTGGTACCGATGATTCCGGTGGGACCACGCTTGATCCACCCCGCCACGTACAAACCCCGAATCGCAGTGGTCCCATCGAGGACACGACCTTCGGAGTTCGGGATGACGTTGCGTTCGTCGTCGAAGGGGACTCCCGGAAGACCCGTCCCGCGGTACCCGACACTGCGGACCACCAGGTCCACCGGCAGATGCTCCGTCTCACCGGTCCCGACGAGCCGCCCGTGCTGATCGAGAGCGGTGCGCTCGACTTCGATCGCCGTCACCCGGTCGGTGCCCAGGAGGGCCTGCGGCCTACTGAAGAAGCGCAGATCGATGAATCGCTGCACATCGGTGCGTGGCGCCCTGTCGACCCACTCCTCGATCACCTTCACATTCCTCGCCGCGACCTTGTTGCCCTCCAACTCCGCGGCGCTGACCGGATCGAGTTCGATGTCGGCGGGTGCAACGCGAATGTCGGCCTCGTCAAGTTCACCGAGTTCGCGCAGCTCCTTCGTGGTGAATGAGGCTTGAACGGGCCCTCGACGTCCGAGCAGGTAGACGTGCTCGATCGGAGCCGATGCCAAGGTCTCAAGTACGTGCTCGGGCATGTCGGTCTGGGCAAGTTCGCTTCGAGACTTGCTCAGAACGCGTACTACATCCACTGCGACATTGCCCACACCGATGACGGCCACCCGCCGGACGTTCGGCAAGAGTGCATCGAAGTCCGGACCTCGGTAGTCCGGATGGCCGGTATACCAGGCGACCAGGTCGGTCGCTGCCACGCTCCCAGGGAGATCTTCACCCGAGATTCCTAGTCGGCGATCCGACGAAGCACCATAGGTGAGGATCACCGCGTGATAGGTCGAGCGAAGATCCTCGATCGAGACGTCGGTGCCTACCTCAACGTTGCCCAGGAAACGGATTCCCGGTCGATCCCAGATCTGGTCGAGCGTGTCACGGACCGAGCGGATGCTGACATGGTCGGGCGCGACCCCGTAACGCACCAACCCGAAGGGAACGGGCAGTCGATCGATCACATCAACGTCGATGCCCTCATCGAGCAGTGCATCGGCGGCGTACATTCCCGAGGGGCCCGATCCCACGATCGCTACGCGAGTTGTCACGCCTCAACTGTAGTGAGCGCGCCGGTCTGAACGTCGTAGATCGCGCCACCGACCGACAGGTCATCGGACAGGTAGGGGAACGACCTAATCCGCGTGATGTCCGAGCGCAAAGCGGCTAGTTGATCGGAGACCGTCCGAATATCCAGGGACCGTGAATCGACTCCCGAAGCCTCGAAGATCGCTTCGTGCATGGTGGCTTCGTCTGCGGAAGCCATTTTGCAGTCGGTGTGCGGCATCACCAGAACGCGTCTGACGCCCAGCAGATGTACGCCTAGGACAAGCGTTCGCAGCACGTCGCTCGTCACGCGAGCCCCCGCGTTGCGAAGGATCTTGGCGTCGCCCGCCGCCATGCCACAGATCTCCAGCGGAGCTACACGTGAGTCGATGCACGTCACTATCGCCAGACCCCGGGCCGCCTGGCCGGTCAGACGCTGATTGGAGAAGTGCGATGCGTAGGCGGCGTTCGCTTCCAGTACGTCTGCGAACGCTTCCCTGGGAAACGCGTTCCCTTCGGAAATCGAGGGCATTAGGCGTCGATCCGCGTGATGTCGAGTTCGTGGGCGCCGGCGATGATGAAGTCCCGGCGCGGGGCGACGTTCTCTCCCATGAGCAACTCGAAGACTTCACCCGCCCCAGTTGCGTCCGAGACGGTCATGCGGCGCAGCGTCCGACGCGCAGGGTCCATCGTCGTCTCGCGGAGTTGCCCGGCATCCATCTCACCGAGTCCTTTGTAACGCTGTAGGGGCTCCTTGATCCGTCGGCCCTTGCTGGTCGCATCCTTGACGATGGCCCGCATCTCGGCATCGGAATACGCGTAGACGACGTCGTTCCCGGATCCCTTGCCCGCGCCCTTCGTTGCCTTGCCGATGATCTCGATGCGGTGTAGGGGTGGAACGGCCGCGAAGACGCGGCCCGCTTCCAGCAGGCCGGGTAAGTACCGGTGGATCAAGGTGAGCAGCAGACAACGGATGTGCGCACCGTCTACGTCCGCGTCGGACATCAAAATGATCTTGTCGTAGCGCACCTGTTCCATATCGAACGTGCGACCCGAACCAGCGCCGATGACTTGAATGATCGCCGCGCACTCGGCGTTTTTCAGCATGTCGGCCAGTGACGCCTTCTGGACGTTCAAGATCTTGCCCCGAATCGGCAATAGTGCCTGGAACTCGGCATCGCGTGCCGTCTTGGCTGTGCCGAGCGCGCTATCGCCCTCGACGATGAACAGTTCAGTCCCCTCGGACCCGGCCCGTCGACAGTCGACCAACTTGGCCGGCAGGGACGACGTCTCGAGCGCGGACTTTCGACGTTGGGTGTCCCGATGGGTGCGAGCCGCCACTCGCGTGCGCATTGCCGAGGCGACCTTGTCCAGCACCGCACGGGCAGCTGCTTTCTCCCCTCGTGGCGGCTTGGTAAGCCAGGCGTTCAACTCCTTGGCCACCACATTGCCCACGATGCGACTGGCGGCCGGGGTGCCGAGCACCTCTTTGGTCTGACCCTCGAATTGCGGCTCGGCCAGTCGCACGGCGACCACGGCGGTCAAGCCCTCGAGGGCGTCCTCCTTGGTGATGGGCCCCTCGGAAGCTTTGAGGATGCGCGCTGCCTTCAGGTGGTCATTCAGAACCTTCACCAAGGCGCGCTCGAAACCCGCGACGTGGGTTCCGCCCTTCGGCGTTGCTATGACGTTGACGAAGCTGCGGATCTCGGTGTCGTAGTCCTCATCCCATTGCAGCGCCACGTCCACCGCGAGTTCCCGCTCGACCTCTTGGGTGGACATGTGACCCTTGTCGTCAAGCACCGGAACCGTTTCGTGGAAGTGACCTCCGCCGCGCAGATGGATGACCGAGCACACACGTTGGCCGTGCGCGAGGTACTCGACGTACTCGGTCAAGCCACCCTTGTGCTGGAGCACTTCCTCCCAGATATCCGAGGCGTCACGGTCATCGCGCAGCGAAATAGTCAGCCCCGGTACGAGGAAACTGCTTTGGATCGCCCGCTCGCGCAAGGCGGTGCGGTCGTAGTCGGCATCCTTGGTGAAGACCTGGGTGTCGGCCCACCAACGCACACGAGTTCCGGTTCGAGTCCGGGGAGCTTTTCCCACGACTTCGAGTCCGCCCTTCTTGGTGAAAGCTGCATCCGGACCGGCGCCGTCGAAAGTTCCCGGGACCCCGCGCCGGAAACTCATGCCATGCGTCTTGCCGGCGCGATCGACCTCCACGTCCAAACGTGAACTGAGGGCGTTGACCACCGACGCACCCACGCCGTGCAGGCCACCTGACGCCGCATACGACCCGCCACCGAATTTTCCGCCCGCATGCAGTTTGGTCATGACCAGCTCGACCCCGGACAACTTGGTCTTGGGCTCCTTGTCCACCGGGATCCCACGGCCGTTGTCGCTGACGAGCACCGATCCCCCGGGCTCCAAGACCACATCGATCTTGCTGCAATGGCCCGCTAGCGCTTCATCGACCGAGTTGTCGACGATTTCCCACAGGCAGTGCATCAGACCTCGGGAGTCGTTACTCCCGATGTACATACCCGGACGCTTGCGAACGGCATCCAGACCCTCGAGGACCGCGAGGTCGCGCGCGGAGTAACCCTCTTTAGCGGCCATCAGCCGAAGGCTAGTCAGTCAGGCTGCCGGCACTCGGTAATGCCACGCGCCCGATGCGCCCCCACCATCGACATTCACGACCGCACAAGATTTCGCCGGTGGCGAATCGAGCGTCGCTGAGCGTGTCGACTACCCCTGTTCGTGTAAGACTGTGGCTTCGATGAAATTCGGACGTGGGTGAGTCCCGGACAGGGACCACCCGAACCGGCAGGAGGTGCCATGACCACGACGCTAACGGCCCCTGAACTCAGCGCTACGGATCGCTGCGATCGCTGCAACGCGCAGGCCTACGTCCGCGTCGTACTCACCGGCGGTGGCGACCTCCAGTTCTGCGCCCACCACTGGTCCCGTCACGAGGATGCGCTCCGCCCTCAGGCTGAGAATGTGATCGACGAAACGCACCGCCTCAGCCAAGCGCCAGCAACCGAGTAGTCCTCGTTGACCGGTCTCCGCGACCGATCACCGTCTAGCGCCCCTCGAACCGTGGCGTTCGCCGCTCGTGGAAGGCACTAAGACCCTCTCGATAGTCCTCAGAGGTCCACGCCCGCGTGCGTAGCGCGTTGAGCCTTTCGAACTGATCACTGGTGAGGGCCCGCGCGTCGGTGAGTGCGCCTATCTCCGCCTTGATCGCCGAGATCGCCAGCGGTGCACGCTCGGCGATGCGATGCGCTAGCTCTCCTGCCACCTGATCCATCGCCGCTCGGTCGTCGACCAACCGATTCACGGCTCCTGAGTCGAAGGCCCGTTCCGCCGAGATCGGATCTGCCGTGAAGAACATCTCTTTGGCGATGTGGACCGGCAGTGCACTGAGGAAATGCGCTACCCCTGCCGAGTTATAGGGGATTCCCAGCCGGGTGGGGGTGATGGCGAAAGACGATTCCAAAGTGGCGACGATCAGGTCGCAGGTGAACGCTAGGTCGCACGCCGCACCCCAGACCGATCCGTCGATGGCCGCGATGACCGGGAAGGGAAGATCGCGGATAGCCCGCAGCAGCGCCTCAATCGGGTTATCCCACATCAGTGGGTCACGATCACCCACGGGTAGCTCATCGATGTCGTGGCCGGCAGACCAGACGCCCGCTACGGGTTCCGTTCGAACGATCACAACCCGGATACCGGCCGAGCTCCCCGACTCGAGGGCCTGTATGAAATCGCCCAAGAGCCGCGCACTGAGTGCGTTTCGCCGCTTCGGATCGTGCAGGGTTATGCGTCGAACAAGACCTTCGTCTTCGATCTGCACGCAGGTCTGGGGATCGGTCAACGTCAGTCCAGGTAGTCGCGCAGTACCTGCGAACGCGATGGGTGGCGCAATTTGGACATCGTCTTGGACTCGATCTGGCGGATGCGCTCGCGGGTTACCCCGTAAACCTTGCCGATCTCGTCCAAAGTCTTGGGCTGACCGTCGGTGAGTCCGAACCGCATCCGAACCACACCCGCCTCACGATCGGAGAGGGTCTCGAGAACCGATTCCAACTGCTCTTGCAGGAGCGTGAAAGAGACCGCGTCGCTGGGCACGATGGCCTCGGAGTCCTCGATCAGATCGCCGAACTCGCTGTCGCCTTCCTCGCCCAAAGGCGTGTGCAAGGAGATCGGTTCGCGACCGTATTTTTGAACCTCGACGACCTTTTCCGGCGTCATGTCCAGTTCTCGCGCGAGCTCCTCGGGGGTTGGTTCGCGGCCGAGATCCTGCAGCATCTGGCGCTGGACCCTCGCCAACTTGTTGATCACTTCGACCATGTGAACGGGAATGCGAATGGTGCGAGCCTGGTCCGCCATGGCGCGGGTGATTGCCTGTCGGATCCACCACGTCGCATATGTGGAGAACTTGTAACCCTTGGTGTAGTCGAACTTCTCGACGGCGCGAATGAGGCCGAGGTTGCCCTCCTGGATGAGATCCAAGAAGAGCATCCCGCGACCGGTGTAACGCTTGGCAAGAGATACGACCAACCGCAGGTTGGCCTCGAGCAGGTGATTCTTGGCACGTCGACCGTCCCGAGCGATCCACTCCAGGTCCAACCTTGTCTTCTTGTCGATCTTCTTGGTCTCGGCGAGCATCTCCTCGGCGAACAGGCCCGCTTCAATGCGTTTGGCCAGTTCGACCTCCTGCTCGGCGTTGAGCAGGGCCACCTTGCCGATCTGCTTTAGATAGTCCTTGACCGGATCTGCGGTGGCTCCTGCGACCGTGACGGTCTGGACGGGCTCGTCGGTGTCGTCGACATCGGAGATGACGAACTCGGCACCATCGGCACTCTCGGACGCCTCCTCCTTCTCTTCGGATGCAACCTCGGCGAGATCGACCTCCAGATCGGCCTCGAGATCGGCCTCGAGCTCGGCTGCCTTCTCCAGGTCCGGTTCGTCCTCGACCTCGACCTCGATGACTTCGCCATCGACCTCGACCACCTCAACGGTGTCCGCAGCGGGCTTCTTGCCGGCCTTGCCGGCGGCTTTCGAGACCGGTGCCTGCTTCTCGGCCGACTTGGCCGCGACCTTCGCTCCCGTTGCCTTCTTAACGGCAGCCTTCTTAACGGCAGCC
>CAZQRR010000008.1:0-23711 GCA_964595675.1 uncultured Rubrivirga sp.
TGCTGTGGACGTAGGGTGGGCCCGTGCGCATGGGTGTCCTGGACGTGGGCAGCAACACCGTCCACCTACTCCTCGTGGACGCGCACTACGGAGCAGCACCGATCCCGGCTTCGAAGCACAAGGTCCAGATGCGGCTCGCCGAGCACATCGACGCGGCCGGGAACGTCGATCAGGCTCTCGTCGATTCCTTGATCACGTTCATCCAGGAGGGCCAGGAGCTGGCCGAAGACCGCGGCGCGACCGAGATCATCGCCTTCGCCACGTCCGCGATCCGCGATGCGGGCAACGGCGATTCGGTGATCGCCGAGATTCGCGATCGAACCGGCATCTCGATCGACGTCCTATCCGGCGACGATGAGGCCCGCCTGACTTTCCTGGCCGTGCGCCGATGGTTCGGATGGTCATCCGGGCGGCTGCTGGTGATGGATATCGGGGGCGGCTCCTTGGAACTCGCGGCAGGTAGCGATGAAGAACCTGACGTCGCGATCTCTCTACCTCTTGGGGCTGGGCGACTGACCCGCGATTTCATCAGCACGGATCCGGCTGATCTCGGTGAGATCAAGGCGCTGAGGAAGCACGCGCGAGCGATGATCGCCGAATCCATCGGTCCACTGAGGCGATCGGCCGCACCGATGCTGTCGGTCGCCACCAGCAAGACCTTCAAGCAACTCGCGCGCATCGCCGGGGCACCTGCCTCGTCCGAGGGCTTGTATGTACGTCGTCGGTTGAAGTCATCGGACGTTCGCCAACTCGTCACCTTGCTGTCCGGACTGAGCGCGAGTGAGCGCGGGAAACTCCCCGGTGTGTCCGCAGGGCGTTCTGGGCAACTTCTTGCCGGCGCGATCGTCGCGGAAGCGGCCATGGACCTACTGGAGGTAGAGGAACTCGACGTATGTCCGTGGGCGCTGCGCGAAGGTGTGATCCTGCGTCGGATGGACGCGCTCACGCCATGACCGCGCAGGATGCGCAGGAGTCGGCACCTTCGGAGTCACCGGTGCAGGGTCTGACCAACGCCCAAGTTCGCGAGCGCATCGAACGTGGACAGATCAACGAGGCCCCTTCGGCCAATGCCCGAAGTCTGGGCGACATCATCCGCAAGAACACCTTCACCTGGTTCAACGGCCTTATCGGGTCGATGTGGGTGATCATGTTGATCGTCGCCCCGATCCAAGATTCGCTGTTCGGATTCGTGATCGTGGCGAACACGTTGATCGGCATCGTGCAGGAGTACCGGGCCGCGCGGACTTTGGAGAAACTCGCGGTGATCGGTGAAGCCAAGCCCGTTGTCCGACGAAACGGTCAAGATATGGAAGTGCGGCCCGTCGAGGTGGTTCTCGACGACGTGATCGTGCTGCGCACCGGTGATCAACTCGTGGTCGATGGCGAGATCCTCGAGGCCTGGGGTCTGCAGATAGACGAGAGCCTGCTCACCGGTGAAGCCGATCCGGTGGACAAACATGTCGGTGAAGGAGCGATGTCCGGCTCTTTCGTGGTTGCAGGCTCAGGGTTGTATCGGGCTACTCGAGTGGGCCGTGACTCCTTCGCCGCCGGCTTGACCGAACAGGCCAAGAAGTTCGCCCTCACGAATTCCGAACTACGCGATGCGATCAATCGCTTCATCCGCATCGTCAGCTACTTCCTCGTTCCCGTGGGGATCTTGCTGCTCACCTCGCAACTGATCCGAGCGGACCTGCCGGTGAATGAAGCCATCCGAGGCACCATCGCCGGGGTCGTGACGATGGTGCCCGAAGGGCTGGTGTTGCTCACCAGCATCGCGATGGCCGTATCGGTCATTCGGCTCGCGCAACGCCGAGTACTGGTCCAGGACCTGCCAGCCGTGGAGGTACTCGCGCGCGTGGATACCGTGTGCGCGGACAAGACCGGCACGCTCACCGAGCCGGGCATGCATCTGGGTGATGTGGTCGTCCTCGCGGACGTGGTCGAGGCCGACTTGCGCACCGCACTGGGGGCGATCGCCGCCGCTGAGACCTCACCGAATCCGACGATCTTGGCGATCGCAGCAGCGTGTCCGGATCCTGGCTGGCAGGTTCGCGATTCGGTTCCGTTCTCCAGTGCGCGCAAGTGGTCGTCGGTTTCCTTCGTCGATCACGGCGTGTGGGTGATCGGTGCGCCGGAGATGGTCGCACCGGATGCGAACGCCGTACACGAGGCCGCGGCGCCCTTCGCCAGCGAAGGTGCTCGGGTGCTCGTAGTCGCACGCGGAACTGATTCCGCCTTGGATGCCGACCCCGGCCCGGGCCCCGTCACACCATCAGGTCTGGTGGTGATCGACCAGAAACTGCGCTCCGATGCTCGCGACACCGTCGAGTACTTCCTCGACCAAGGCGTCCGCATCAAGGTCATTTCCGGCGATAACGCCGAGACCGTTGCTGCGATCGCAACGCAGGCCGGAGTTCCCGGGGCGGATGATCCGGTGGATGCGCGTGAAGCACCCACGGACACCGACGAACTCGCCCAGGTCATGTCGACTCATTCGGTCTTCGGTCGAGTGAGTCCGGCGCAAAAGCAGCAGATGGTCGACGCCTTGCACCTAGGTGGATCCACGGTCGCGATGACCGGCGATGGAGTGAACGACGTCCTAGCCCTGAAGAACGCCGATCTGGGTATCGCGATGGGTTCGGGCTCGGGTGCCACCCGTGCGGTCGCGCAGTTGGTCCTTCTCGACAGCCGCTGGTCGGTACTTCCCAGCGTGGTGGCCGAAGGTCGCCGGGTGCTGGGCAACATCGAACGCGTCTCGGATGTGTTCTTGACCAAGAGCGTGTACTCCACGGTCATCTCGGTTCTCACCGGCGTCTTTGCCGTGGCCTTCCCGTTTCTTCCTCGCCATCTCTCACTCGTCAGCGCCCTGACGATCGGCATCCCGGGCTTCTTCCTTGCGTTGATGCCCAACAAGGAACGCTTCCGACCCGGATTCTTCAAGCGCGTGCTGGTCTTCGCAGTTCCCGCGGGCATCATCGCCGCGGCCTCCGCGTGGACGAGCTACGCCCTCGCACTGTGGGTCGATGAGCCGGTACTCAACGCACAGCAGGCGGCGACGGTCACCTTGTTCATCGTGGCGACGGGAGTGCTGGCAATTGCTGCTCGCCCACTCAACCTGGTGCGGTGGGGAATCATCGCCGGAATGGTGCTGGCCTTCGTCGCAGTTCTGTTCATCCCGCCGCTGTCGGAGTTCTTCGCACTGTCCCTAGGGCCCGAGCGCTACAGCCTGGTGGCGATAGGCGTAGGCATCGTGGGCGCAGCGGCGGTGTGGATCGCCGGATTGCTGGCCGATCGTTGGCGACGGGCTGGTGTGGATGTCTCCTGAGGTGACCTTCGGTCTTTCCACATCGTCGGTGTTCCCCGAGTCGACCGCGGTGGCTTTCGAATTGGCCGCCGCACTCGGGTACGACGGCGTCGAGGTGATGGTCGGCACCGATGCGATGAGTCAGGACTCGGCGACTTTGCAGGCGCTCATGGATCACTACCAAGTGCCGATCCTGTCCATCCATGCCCCGTGCCTGCTGATCACCCAGCGAGTGTGGGGAACCGATCCGTGGGGGAAACTCGAGAAGGCCAGGTCGGTCGCCGAAGACCTAGGAGCATCGACCGTGGTGGTCCATCCGCCGTTTCGTTGGCAACGTGAGTACGCGCGCTCCTTCGAGGAAGGCATCACGCGCATGGAGGAGGTGACGGACGTGCGCTTCGCCGTGGAGAACATGTATCCCTGGCGCGCCGGCCCATCCGCACTCGGCGCCTACGCGCCTGATTGGGACATTCGCAATCAGGACTACCGGCACGCCACGGTCGACTTGTCCCACACCGCCGTCTCGCGAACGAATCCCGTCGAGATGGTGAGCGACCTGGCGGCTCGCGTGTCACACGTTCATCTCGCCGACGGCACGGATTCGGCTCGCGATGAGCATCTGGTTCCCGGGCGCGGAGATCAGCCGGTGGCGGAGGTCTTGCGGATGCTTCGGGGCGGCGGATTCGCGGGCGCGATCATCGCGGAGGTCACCACACGAAGCGCGGCAAGCCGCGAAGAGCGCATTGCCGACCTTCGTGAGACGTTGGCCTTCGCACGCAGTGCATGGAGTGGAGACGATCAGCGGAAACAATGACCGAAAACGTGGATGGTGATCGATGAGCGAATCAGGTGATGACCGCCGAGCGGCGATCGAACGGGCGGCGCGTGCGGTGTTCGAGCGACGCGGCTACGCCGCTACCACCGTCCGGTCCATCTCGACGGCAGCCGGCGTGGGACCGTCGGTATTGGCGTCGTATTACCGAAACAAGGCCGAACTCTTCGCTGCGGTGATGGACCTACCCTTCGATCCGGCATCGGCGATCCCGCGGCTGGTCGCACCCGGACTCGATGGCATGGGGGAGCGGTTGGTACGGCTGGCCTTGCGTGCGGCAGAGGACGAACACGTTCGTTCCGATATCGGATCCCTCGCGCCTGGGGTTCCGGAGGCATTCAATGCAACGCCCGGCGCGGTGCGTGCAGTGTGGGAGTTCGTATCGGGTGAAGTGGTGGATCAGGCTCTGGTTCTCGCAGGTATCCCGGATGCCAAGATGCGCGGTGCCTTGATCACCTCCTACCTCGGCGGGATCCTGGTTGCTCGGTACGCGGCTCACATCGAGCCGTTGGCTTCGGCGCCGGAGGATCAGGTGGTTGCCTTGGTCGCGCCCACCATCCAGTCGCTGTTGGACCCGACTAAGCCGCTTCCGGGTAAGGGCGTTCGCTAGGTGTCGGCTGTCACCTCCGCTCTCCGCCGTCTGGGAATCGACCGGCCCTCCCTCATCGAAACGGCCACTGAGTCCGCGGACTGTGGTTTCTGGTTAGCGCTGCTCATCGCACCGGATGTCTCGCCGCAGGAGCTCGCAGCCTTCGTGGATTCGTGGAATCAAGCGAATCTGGCATCGATCACCGATGTCATGGGGTCGAACGGGGTGAACGAGGATGTCCGTGCGATTTGCACGGACGCCGGACTCGAGTGGTGGGATGGCCCGCGGGTAGTGGCGGCGGCGAAGGGCGCCGAACGCGCTTGTCGAGGCTTCCGCGGCCCACGGATCGCGGTGGATGAATCTGTTCCCGAGGATTTCGACGAACCGTGCTTCGAGACCCGCGCAGAACGAGACAAGTCCTTCGTGCGGTGCACGAAGGCTCTCGTCACTCGCATGGTCGAAGGTGATGTGGACCGGGTGAGTCTGTGGACCAGCACCCCCAAGGTCATCGCTGCGTGCCAGGCGGCTATCCGCAACGCTGGCGTCCAGTCGCACTTATTCGACTTCTGTCTGCCGGCAGCACAGCGGTCGCTCGCGGAGCGACTCCTGGCCGAAGGTCAGACGGTGCGGCTGTGCTTCGTACTGGATCGGCCGACCATCGATCGCACTATGGCAAGGTTGTCGAGATGAGCGAGGTAACGAAGGTCGCCATGATCGGTGGTGGAGCCATGGGTGGCGCCATCGTCGAGGGCCTGGTCACCATGGATGCAGTCGCAGTCACCGTCGTGGAAGCCGATGAACAGCGTGCTGCGTGGTGGCGGGCTCGTGGCGATGTCGAGGTGGCAGACCTTCTCAAAGCCGTTGCCGATGCAGACGTGGTCTTCCTCGCAGTCAAGCCCCATCAGGTCATCGACACTGTGCATGATTTCCGAGGGTCACTGGGCGCCGACTCCATCGTTGTGTCGATCGCAGCCGGCATAACCGTCGATGCCATGGAGCGCGAACTCCCGGCCGGAACATCGGTCATTCGCACCATGCCGAATACGCCGGTACGCGTCGGTCGTGGAGTGGTCGGGCTGTCGGCCGGCAGCCACTGCAGCCCTGAGCAGGTGAATCGAGTGAGCGCAATGTTGGAGTCGGTGGCGATGGTTGTCCCTATCGATGAAGAACTGCTCGACGCGCTCACCGCAACATCCGGAAGTGGACCGGCGTACGTCTTCTACCTGGCTGAGGCCATGAAGCGTGGGGCTGAGGATCTCGGACTTTCGGCAAGTGTTGCGAGTGCGATCATCGCCGAAACCTTCGTGGGTGCTGCCGAACTCCTTGCGGCCGAACCGGACAAAGCGGTGGAACTTCGAGCATCGGTCACCTCCAAAGGAGGCACGACTGCCGCAGCTACGGCCGTGTTCGATTCGGCCGACCTTCCCGGGATAGTGGTGCAAGCCATGCGAGCCAATCGGGATCGTGCCCGCGAACTCGCCGACGAGACCGGCTGAGCGTCGTGCCCGATTCCCCCGGGTGCTCGATCTCGTTGATCTGGGACGAGGCCCTGGCCGAGTACGACTTCGGGCCAGGACACCCACTCGCGCCCATTCGCGTCCAGTTGGCGATGAGACTGATCCGCGAATTCGGACTCGATACCGCCGAGGGCGTGCAGGTGATCGGTGGCATTGAACCGATCGACGACGCGCTCATCGGACGTGTGCATGACCTGGACTATGTGGCTGCGGTGCAGGCTGCCAGTGGCAGGCCGCCGGTTCCCGATCCTGCGCGTGGACTGGGCACCAGCGACGATCCTGTCTTCGCCGATATGCATCGGGCCTCGGCCCGAGTATGTGGTGCTTCACTTGCTGCTGCCCAGGCGGTGTGGTCAAAGTCGAGCTCACACGCAGTGAATCTGGCCGGCGGTCTGCACCATGCGATGTCCGACCGCGCAGCGGGCTTTTGCATCTACAACGACATCGCCGTGGCGATCCAGTGGATGCTCGACCAGGGCGCCGAGCGCATCGCCTATGTCGACCTCGATGTCCACCACGGGGATGGCGTGCAGTCCATCTTCTGGGACGACCCACGCGTTCTGACCATCTCCATCCACGAGAGCCCTCAGACGTTGTTTCCAGGAACTGGATTCCCCCAGGAGATCGGCGGATCGAAGGCCCGGGGGACTGCGGTCAACATCGCACTTCCTGCTGGAACGGGAGATCAAGGTTGGCTGCGCGCTTTGCACGGTGTGGTCCCGGAATTGCTCGAGGCATTCGGCCCGCAGATCGTCGTCTCGCAAAACGGCGTGGATTCCCATGTCGAAGACCCACTCGCGCACCTGGCCCTCACCGTCGATGGGCAACGGATGGGCTTCTCGGCAGTTCACCGATGGGCTCACGAATTCGCCGACGGGCGCCTGATTGCGGTCGGCGGCGGAGGCTACGAGTGGGTGGATGTGGTGCCGCGCGCGTGGACGCACCTCGTCGCCGAAGTGGAAGGCCGTCCGATCGATCCGTCCACAGCGCTTCCGGTGGCGTTCGGTGAGTACGTCCAGCAGAGCATGGGGCGAAGCGCCCCGCTGCGGATGACCGATGGCGCGAACCCGTGGCCGCGTGACCTGGTGCAGGGATGGGACCCCAGCGATCCGATCGACTCGGCGATCATGGCGACGCGCGAAGCGGTCTTCCCGCTGCATGGCTTGGACCCCGACCCGGAGGGTTGGTAACGGCCAACCGCGGGGGAGTCCGAGGGGAGTCCGCCGGGGTTCGCGAGGGTCCGCGGGGGGTCCGCGGGGGCTCAGCATTTTTCGAATTCAACTTTCCCCGAGACCCCAGGGGCCACTAGTGTTCACCCGTCCGCGAGGATGAGGTTCTAGGTCGTCGGGCAACCGGCGGGAGATGAAGGATGGAATCGACGATGGCCGCTACCACGGATAGCTCGTTAGGCGATGTGAAGTTCCTGACCGTCGCAGAGGTTGCCGCCGTGATGCGCGTCTCGAAGATGACCGTCTACCGGCTCGTGCACAACGGCGATCTTCCCGCCGTTCGGGTTGGTCGCTCCTTCCGCGTCCCCGAGCAGGCGGTCCACGACTACCTGCGCGACTCCTACGTCGAGACCGCCTGAACCTAGACCCGGTGTCTGTCATCCACATCCCCACGAATCAGACGTGACGGCAAGAGGTAGGCTCACCGCCTGATCGCTTCGAGAAGCGAAGCGCACGAACCCGGCGCGTCCGGTCGACGAGGGAGTAGAGGCAGTTCATGGGCTCTGTGGTCAAGAAGCGCCGTAAGCGAATGGCCAAGAAGAAGCACCGCAAACTGCTCCGTCGTACTCGGGTACAGCGCCGCAACAAGAAGTAGGTAGAAGGCGCCATGGGCGTCGTCGCCGTGGTGACCGGGGCCTCCCGGTATCTCGGTGGCAAAGTCGCGGACCTACTCGTCGACCAACCCGGAGTCGATCGGGTCATCGGGGTGGATGTGGTCCCACCCAAGGCGCCCCTGGCCGCGGAGTTCGTCCGCGCCGATATTCGGAATCCGGTCCTCGGACGCATACTCGACGATGCCGGTGTGGACACCGTGGTTCACATGGGCGTCATCGCCACTCCCCGCCAAGCGGGTAGCCGCTCGGTCATGAAGGACATCAACGTCATCGGGACCATGCAGTTGCTCGCCGCCTGCCAGCGAGCGGAATCCGTGCGCAACCTCGTGGTCAAGTCAACTGCCGCGGTGTACGGGGCGGGTCCACGTGATCCGGCTTTGGTGACCGAGGAGTCTCCGCCCCGGCATCCTCCTACATCCGGTTGGGCCAAGGATTCGGCAGAGGTCGAGGAGTACGTCCGCGCCTTCGGGCGGCGGCGTCCCGATGTGCGCATCACAACCTTGCGCTTCGCCAACATCATCGGTCCAGGTATGCGCACCGGGATGACCTCGTACTTGTCGATGCCTGTCGTTCCCACGGTGATGGGATTCGACCCACGATTGCAGTTCGTCCACGAAGACGATGCGATCGACGTCAGTCGGCGTGCAGTACTGCAGCACTCGCAAGGCACCTACAACGTTGCGGGTGATGGTGTGGTCCTGCTGTCTCAGGTGGTGCGCCAGTTGGGCAATGTGATGATGCCCGTGCCTGCTGGCCTTCTCCCATTCCTCGGACGTGGACTTGCTCGCGGAGGTTGGGCGGATTTCTCACGCGATCAGGTGCGCTACTTGACGTATGGTCGAGCCTTGGACACATCCGCGGCACGTGGAGCCCTTGGATTCCAGACGGTCTATTCCAGTGAGCAAGCCCTCGCAGCCTTCGCAACTGGATTGAGTTCCCGTGTCTGAACGGCGACTGCGGCCCTCGCAAGCAGCCCGGGCGGTCGGAGCGACCGGCCCGAGCCCTACGCGCCCGGCGCGTGAGTTGTCGCAGGGGGACTTGGACATGTCGACCATCGACCTCCTCCGCTCACGGCTATCGGGGGACTACTCGGTGGACGATTTCGGATTCGATCCGCAGTTCACCGACAAGGTCCTGTTGGAATTGATGCGCCCGCTCTATCGGCACTGGTTCCGAGTGCAAGTGTCGGGAATCGACGTGATCCCCGAACGCGAGGGCGCATTGATCGTCGCCAACCACTCGGGAACGATCGCGTTGGACTCGGTCATGACGCAGATCGCCGTTCATGACGAGCATCCTGCGCATCGCAATCTGCGGATGCTCGGAGCCGACCTCGTCTTCCAGACTCCGTTCATCGGTGATCTCGCCCGTCGCGCCGGCCACACCCTCGCGTGCCACGAGGACGCCGAGCGCTTGCTGTCCTCAGGTGAAGTAGTGGGTGTGTGGCCGGAAGGTTTCAAGGGAATCGGCAAGCCCTTCTCCGAGCGCTATCGCTTACAGCGCTTCGGCCGCGGTGGTTTCGTTTCGGCTGCCGTGCGCACCGGCACGCCGATCATCCCCACGGCAATCGTGGGTGCTGAGGAGATCTATCCGATGATCGGCAATGCCGCGTTGTTGGCACGGTTCCTGGGAACACCCTTCTTCCCGATCACCCCGACTTTCCCGGCCCTGGGTCCGCTCGGATTGATTCCCCTGCCAAGCAAGTGGTTGATCCACTTCGACGACCCGATTCCGACCGATCACCTGCCGGCAGGATCGGCGGATGATCCTGCAGTGTTATTCGACATCACCGACCGAGTCCGGGAGCGAATCCAGCGGCTGCTGTACGAGCTCTTGGCTCAGCGCGGGGGGATCTTCGGCTGATCAGCGACGCGTTAGTCGTGAAATCGCGTAGCCGCCGATCATCCCCACGGCCACACCCGCAGCGCCGGAAGCCGCTGGAGCGATGTACGGCTTGATCCGTGCCCGGCGGCGGAAGTCGCGAATGCGCCACTCATTGGCCACGGCGTGTGCGCGCAGCTCGGGGTCGGGGTTCACTGCAACGGCGGTGCCGACTAGCGAAAGCATCGGAACGTCGTTGACCGAATCGGAGTAGGCGCTGCAGTCTGCGAGGTCCAGACCCTCGGCTGCCGTCAGGGCGCGAACCGCTTCGGCCTTCGCCAAACCGTGCAAGGGGGGACCGTCTAGGTGGCCGGTGTAGACGCCCTGCTCACTTTCGGCGATCGTTCCCAAGGCTCCGGTCAACCCGAGTCGGCGAGCGATCACCGCGGCGAGTTCCTGCGGTGTGGCTGTCACCAACCACACCTGCTGCCCGGCGTCGAGATGCCCTTGGGCCAACGCCAAAGTCCCGGGGATCAGTTTGTCGATCATCTCCGAGTCGAAAATCTCCTCGGCCAGGGTCTCGAGTTCGACCACCGAACGGCCCTGGACGAAGGACAGCGCCGCCTCGGTGGCTGACGCCATGTCCTCGAGATCCTCCGATCCGCTCAGCACGAACTTCAATTGCTTGCGAGCGAAGCCACTGATCTCACTGGCCCGGAAGTACTTGCGCTTGGCCAGGCCGACCGCGAGATGGAACAGGCTCGAGCCGCGCATGATCGTGTTGTCTACATCGAAGAATGCCGCGCCGTCGGAAGCGGGATGGCCGTTCAGATGTGCCGCCGACGCGGAAGCCTGACCGGCCCGTCGGTAGGACGTCAGGACGTCCGGCGTGCTCATGTCCCGAAGCGTACGCAACGCGCGCCGGGGCACGAGGGCCTGTGCGTTGGACAGTCGGCAGTTCGCGGCTTGGCAGGATGGGGGAGTGGGCGTTCATCCGGTGCGAGTTCAGATCATCGGACGCCCGGGTTGCCACCTGTGCGAAGAGGCCGAGGCCGTTGTGGCGCAGGTGTGCGCTTCCCGCGGAGCCGCGTACGAAGTGGTGTCCATCGAGGACGATCCGGCGCTCGCCGACCAGTACGCCGAGTACATCCCGGTAATCGTGGTGGACGGTGCCCGCCACGACTTCTATCGAGTGGATCCCGCGAGGCTCGCCGCGGCTCTAGACCGATAATCGGACATACACGTCCGGTCAACTTTGTGCATTCGTGCACGAACCTCTACTGTTGCGCAGCCCACCGGCCTGTGGCCGGATCCGACTACCTGGTGACTTACGTGCCTCTTCCCGAGTTCCGAAATTCCGCCGAACCCGCGCACCGGGCTGGCGGCAAGGGGATCCCTGAAGCCACCATCGCCCGCCTACCGGTCTACCACCGTGTTCTCGGAACGATGGCCGAGCAGGGGATCATCACCGTGTCCAGCGAGGAACTGGCCTCGGCGTGTGGTGTCACGAGCGCCAAATTGCGCAAGGACCTTTCCTACCTCGGTTCCTACGGAACGCGGGGCGTCGGCTACGAAGTCGAGTTCCTGAGCTACCAGATCGCTCGTGAATTGGGCCTGACCACACCGTGGGGTGTGGTCGTGGTGGGTGTGGGGAACCTCGGACGGGCTCTGGTCTCCTACCGAGGATTCGCCAGCAGAGGTTTTCGCATCGTCGGGCTATTCGACGCCCATCCCGATGTGGTCGGATCGAGCGTCCCCGTCGTGGATCGCGATTTCACGGTCCAACCCCTCGACGAACTTGCCGACACCGTCCGCAGTCAAGAAGCACGCATCGGAGTCATCACCACTCCAGCGGATGCGGCGCAGGACATTGCCGAGCGCATGGTCGGTGTTGGCCTGCGGAGCATTGTGAACTTCGCACCCGTCGTCCTGAACGTTCCCGAAGGCGTGGAAGTACGAAAGGTGGATCTCGCAGTCGAACTGCAGGTTCTGGCCTTTCACGAGCAACGCCGAAACAACCCCGTCGGTGCCGTTGTCACGGAATTGGATCCGCTGCGGTCGGTTCCTGAAGGCAGGAAGGCGATGAACGCATGAGTCCCAGCAAATCCGAGAAGGCATCAGGAAGTTCAGTGAAGAAGAAGACAACCGACAAGAAGGCATCCGCACCTGCCGCGAAGAAGGCCACGAAGGCCCCTGCGAGCAACGCGCCGAAGTCACCTGCCGCGAAGAAGGCCACGAAGGCCCCTGCGAGCAACGCGCCGAAGGCACCGGCCAAGAAGGTGCTACCCACGAAACAAGCGACTGCTTTCGAGGTCGGAGATGAGGGCACCGAAGCTCCGGTAGTCCGTCGCGAACCGACTCCGCAGGTGCCCTGCGTTTCTTTCGTAGCCGCCGGACCGGGGGAGCCGGACTTGATAGCGCATCGCGGTGCCACGATGCTGACGGATGCGCAGATGGTCCTGGCCGATAGGGCGGCAGTTGCAATCGCTGAAGCCTTCGCTTCGCCGGAGATCATCGAGGTCACCGACCCGGATGCACCGGGCAGTTCTGCGGATCGGATCAAGCCTGCGATCGATGCCGCCAAAGCTGGAAAGTCAGTTGTCAGATTGCTCGCCGGCGATCCGATTCTGGGCTCAGCGCTTTTGGGCGAGGTGAGCGCCGTCCGACGCGCGAAGGTCGACGTCGAGATCGTTCCAGCGGTGAGTGAGGTGACGGGTATTCCCGCGTATGCCGGTTTCGGTCTGCTGGGCGGGAAAGCGCGCGAAGTGCGAATTCTCGACGCCCAAGATTCAGGGATTCACTGGGATGAATTGATCGCACCTCGGATCACCTCGGTCTTCCCTTCGGGCGCGAGTCGCCTGGCCACGATCGCCAAAGCCCTGCTGGACGCGGGCAAGCCCGCTGAGACCGCTGTGGCGGTGACGAGGGATGGAACCACCGTCGATCAGCAGACCGTCGTCACGACCCTGCGCGAGGCAGCCGAGGTCGCGCAAACCCGTAAGGGCGGTTTCGTAGTGGTGGGCGAGGTCGTCGAACAGCGCGATCGTTTGGATTGGTTCGAGCGCAAGGCTCTTGTGGGCTGGCGTGTCCTGATCCCCCGGACCCAGGACAACACCGCCACCTTGGTCGCGCTGCTGCGTCGACATGGGGCCGTTCCCAGCGAAGTCGCGACGATCTCCGTTGAGCCCCCACGCACGCCGCAGCAAGTCGAGCGTGCAGTCCACGGCCTCGTTTCCGGTCGTTACGAGTGGGTCGGTTTCACCTCGGCGAATGCCGTCCGCGCGGTGCGTGAGAAGTTGCAGGAGTACGGTCTTGATGCTCGCTCCTTCGCAGGTCTGAAGGTTGCGGCGTGCGGTGCGGGGACGGTCGATGCGCTCATCGAGTTCGGCGTCCGACCCGACCTTGTGCCCACGGATGACCAAAGCACCAGTGGATTGGTCGATGTGTGGCCGCCCTACGACTCGCTGCTTGATCCCATCAACAAGGTCTTCCTCCCGCGAGCGGACATCGCTACGGACACACTCGCTGCCGGTCTGACCGCACTGGGTTGGGAAGTCGAGGACATCACGGCTTTCCGCACCGTGCGCGCCGCTCCGCCGCCCGCCCCCGTGCGGGAGGCGATCAAGACCGGTGGATTCGATGCCGTGATGTTCACCTCGAGCAGTACCGTGCGAAATCTCGTGGGTATCGCCGGCAAGCCGCATCAGTCGACGATCGTCGCGTGCATCGGGCCGAATACCGCGAAGACCGCAGAAGAGCACGGCCTGCGGGTGGACGTCCTCGCGCAGGACAGCACCCCCGAAGGTCTGGTGGCGGCCCTCGCTGAGCATGGAATCGCCCTGCGTGAGCAGGCGGAGGAAGCCGGAACCGGTGAGTGGCGTCCGAGCAAGCGCAAGGCCGCCGGGCGCCGGAAGGCGTAATCGACCGAACACCCTCGTGCCGTGATCACTCGCCCCGAAGCCACCTCGGTTCGGGCGTTGCTTAGGCTCGATACGTGAGCAACCAGCGCAGCGTCGTCCATCTGCTTCGGCACGGTGAGGTATACAACCCCGAGGGTGTCCTCTACGGACGTTTGCCCGGTTACCGACTTTCCGACCTCGGTGAGCAGATGGCGGTGAAGGCCGCCGAGGCGCTCGCCGGTCATGACATCGCGGCGGTCATCTCGTCGCCTATGGAGCGCGCCCAGCAGACTGCCTTGCCCATCGCGGAGGTCCACGGCCACTCGATCATCACAGAACCGCTCGCGATCGAGGCGGACAACATCTTCGAAGGCCAACGGGTGAGTGTGGGCGACGGTGTTCTGCGCCAACCGAAGACATGGCGGCATCTGTGGAACCCGTTCCGGCCGAGCTGGGGTGAGCCGTACGACGAGGTGGCTTCACGGATGAAGCAGGCGATCGCCAACGCACGTGAGGCAGCCGAGGGGCGTGAGGCGGTATTGGTAAGCCACCAACTGCCCATCTGGATCGCCAGGCTCGATGCCGAAGGACGACGCTTGTGGCACGATCCCCGCTCGCGTCAGTGCACGTTGGCCTCCTTGACGTCGTTGACCTTCGACGACGATCGCCTAGTAGCGATCTCCTACACCGAGCCGGCACGAGAACTCCTTGCTGGCGCCAGCAAGATCGCGGGCGCGTAGCGGATGAAGTTCCTGCTTGTCGTTGCGGCTTGCGGTCTCGCGCTCGCGGCCTGCGGTGGGGCGGAAGCGACCGATTCCGGCGCAGGGTTCGTCGGTGGCGACGGCTCGATCGTGGTGATCGATTCCGCGGATCGAGTGCCGGCGCCTGACCTGACCGGAACCACGCTCGATGGCGCACCCTTCTCATTGGCCAACGAGAGCGGTGAGATCGTCGTGCTGAACGTATGGGCGTCGTGGTGCGCGCCGTGTCGAGCCGAAGCCCCCGAACTTCAGGAAGTGTGGAACGACGTCCAGGCCGACGGCGTCCAGTTCGTCGGGTTGAACACTCGCGACTCCACACTCGCCGCGCAGCGTTTCGTGGAGACCATGGGACTGACGTTCCCCAGCGTGCAAGACAGCGACGGGCGCCTGCAACTGCTGTTCGCCGACTCGCTGCCTCCGCAGGCCATTCCTTCCACCCTTGTCATCGACCGTGACGGTCGAGTGGCTGCCCGCATGTTGGGGAAGGTGAGTTCGGCGACGCTGCGTGGAGTGATCGACGAGGTCGATCAAGCGACTTCGGGCGAAACCGGTGGGTGATATCGGCACCCTGGTCACGAGCGGATCGCTGCTCATCGCGATCCCGATCGCGATCCTCGCGGGGCTTGTTGCCTTCGTGAGCCCGTGCGTGCTGCCGCTTGCCCCCGGGTACGTGTCCTATGTGACGGGATTGACCGGCGCGGAGTTGGCAACCGGAGCGCGCAAGTCGCGCGTCCTGCTCGGCAGCGTCTTGTTCGTGTTGGGCTTCAGTGTGGTGTTCGTTTCGTACGGGGCGCTGTTCGGCGGTTTGGGTTCGGTGCTGCTTCGCTACGAGAGCATCATCACTCGCGTCATGGGTGTGCTCGTGATCGTCATGGGCCTGGCGTTCATGGGTGTGCTGCCGTGGTTCCAACGCGAATACCGATTACTCAAGGCACCGACCTGGGGCGTGGCCGGTGCGCCACTGCTGGGCATCTTGTTCGGACTCGGCTGGACCCCGTGCATAGGTCCGACCCTCACCGCGGTGCAGTCGCTGGCCCTGGCCGAGGCCAGCGCCGCACGCGGTGCGTTGCTTTCTTTCGCCTACTGCCTTGGTCTGGGTCTGCCGTTCATCGCGTTCGGGCTGTTCATCGATCGAACCGCCCGCGCCACGGCGTTCATCCGTCGCAACTACGCCTGGATCATGCGTATCGGTGGCGGGATGCTCGTGCTCGTGGGCATTCTCTTGGTGAGCGGATTGTGGTTGCAGTTCACGATCTGGCTGCGCGTGACGATTCCCGGATTCGAGACCGCGCTATGAGCTCCGTGACGCACCGCTCGCACCATTCAGGAACTTGTCGCACACTGGGGAAGTCATGAGCGCGCCCCCTGCTGTCAAGACCCAGGCACCGGTGCCCCCGTTGGATGGCCTTGGATTCTGGCGCTGGGCCTGGCGTCAACTCACGAGCATGCGAACGGCCCTGATCCTGCTGTTCGCCCTCGCCGTTGCCAGCATTCCAGGATCGATCCTTCCCCAGCGCGGCAACAACCCACTGTTGGTGGACGAATGGCTCACCGAACAGCCGACCGTCGGGCCGATCCTGGACCGCCTCGGCTTCTTCGATGTGTTCGGTGCGCCGTGGTTCGCGGCGGTCTATCTGCTGTTGTTCATCTCACTCATCGGCTGCGTGCTGCCCCGCGTAGGAGTGCACTGGCGCGCGATGCGCAGTCAGCCACCTGTTGCGCCGAGGCATCTGGCCCGGCTGCAGGATTTCCATGAGGTCACCTCACCGCTCCCCCCAACCGAGGTCATCGACGCAGCCGAGCGTTACCTGCGCAGCAACCGCTGGCGGGCGCGCACCGGGGTGACCGACAACCAGGTGTGGGTCTCGGCGGAGAAGGGCTACCTGCGCGAGACCGGGAACCTCATATTCCACCTCGCGCTCGTCCTGGTACTCGTTGCCGTTGCGGTGGGTGGTCTCTTCGGCTGGCGAGGCAACGTGATCGTCAAGGAGGGAAGCGGCTTCTCCAACACTTTGACCCAGTACGACGCCTGGGGGGGTGGCCGGCTGAGCTCGGCGGACAGCATCCCGCCGTTCGCCTTCACCTTGAACGATTTCGCGGTCGAGTTCGAGCGAGGTGAGGCGCAACGCGGATCCCCTCGGCTCTTCGAAGCTTCGGTCGACGTTCAACGCGAACCCGGCGGTCGTGTCGAGCGCGATCTGATCGAAGTGAACTACCCCCTCACCATCGCGGGCGTGAAGATCTTCCTCGTCGGCCATGGCTATGCACCGACATTCGTGGTGAGAGATTCCTCCGGTGCCACGGTTCTCGACGACGCCATCGTCTTCCTACCCCAGGACGGCAATTTCACTTCCACGGGCGTGATCAAGGTGCCCGACTCGGTGCCGCAGTTGGGCTTCCAGGGGATCTTCCTGCCCACCTCCGCGATCGACGACGTCCGCGGACCCCACTCGGTGTTCCCCGACGCAGACGATCCGTCGGTTTTCCTCTCGGCGTGGGAGGGCGACCTCGGCCTGGACTCAGGGATCCCGCAGAGCATCTACACCCTGAAAACCGACGACATGGAACAAATCGGCCTGCGCGCCCTAATCCCGGGTCAGACGTGGGAGTTTCCGCAAGGTGAGATCGAGTTCACCGGGTGGCAACGCTGGGCTTCGTTCCAGATCGCCTTCGATCCGGGGAAGGAAGCGGCACTTGCGGCCGCAGTCCTGGCCACCATCGGTCTGACGATCTCGCTGTTCATCCGCCGCAGACGGGTGTGGGTCAAGGCGAGCGTCGCACCGGACGGAAGTACGCTCGTCCAGAGCGCCGGCTTGAGCAAGAGTGAGGCCGGCGATGTCTCCGAAGATGTAAGGGCAGTGCTGGGGGCGAGCATCCAGCCGGCGAGTGAGAGGGATGAACGATGACCACCGCTGAATCGATGGGTCTGGCCGAAGCCAGCAACGCCGCGATCTACGCGACCATGGTCACCCTCACCGTCGCGATGGTCTTGTTCGCAGCATCCTTCGCCAGCGGTCGTCGTCGCGTTGCCTCCCCCGCAGCCAGCATGACCATCTCAGGAACCGGGGGCGTGGCCGTCCTCGACCGCCCCGAAGCCGAAGCGGTGAGCGAACCGGGTCGAAGGCTCGCGAATGTCGCGATGTCGCTCACCTGGCTCGCTACGGGTTTGCTCACGGTCGCACTCGTGCTGCGCGGAATCTGGGCGGGGCGCGTGCCGTGGGGCAATATGTACGAGTTCTCGATCAGTTCGGCATGGGGTGTGCTCGTCGTCTTCCTCGCTCTGTCCACTCGTCGCGACCTTCGCTGGCTCGGTCTGTTCGTGGTTGCCCCTGCACTTCTCACCCTGGGCCTCGCCGTCACGGTGCTCTACACCGAAGCCGCGCAACTGGTGCCCGCGCTGAAGTCCTACTGGCTGGTCATCCACGTTTCCGCGGCCATCATCTGCGCCGGTGCCTTCACCGTCGCTGCCTCCACCGCCGCTCTTTCCCTCATCCAGTCCCGCCACGAAAGGTCCGGCAGGGCCTGGCACGGCCCGATGGCGTCGGTGCCTAGCGCCGAGCGCTTGCAGACCTTCACCAGCAGGTTGATCGCATTCTCCTTCCCGCTGTGGACCTTCTCGGTGATCGCCGGAGCGATCTGGGCGGAGAACGCCTGGGGTCGCTACTGGGGTTGGGACCCTAAGGAGACTTGGGCGCTCATCACCTGGCTGGTCTACGCGGCCTACCTGCACGCGCGCAGCACCGCGGGTTGGCGTGGGGACAAGGCGTCGTGGATTGCGATCCTCGGTCTGGTGACATTCCTCATCAACTACTTCGGAGTGAACATCTTCGTCAACAGCCTGCACTCGTACGCAGGCGTGTAGTAGAACCCTTAGGAGGCTTCGCCACGACGGCGACGCATCTTCTTGCTCCATACGTCGTCGTCGAGTTTGCGAAGGAATCGGGGGTCGTCGTCGGGAGCGATGGGCCCGCGCTTGCGGAAGAAGCCACCGCCCTGAGGCCACACTCGACCGAGCAGCAACCACAGTGCGCCGCCCACCAGCGGCAGGACGATGACCAAAACCAACCACAGCCATTTGGGCAAAGTGCGCGCTTGACCCTTCGGTGTGCGGACCACATCGATGATGAAGTAGATGTAGAGCGCAACCGCGAGCAGGACGAGCACGACACGCAACATGGTCAGGCAATGGTAACCGGCTCCGGCTGGTGCCACCGCCCGACGATCCTCGGCCGGCTCCCCGTACGGTGGAGGGGTGTCGGAAGGAAGGAAATCGGAAGGAAGGAAACCTGGCGCCGCGTCGATCGCCCTCTACACCTTCATGCGGCTGGGGTTGTTCGTCGCCGTGTGGCTGCTGCTCCAACTCCTCACCCCGCTGCGTGGCCTGTGGGCGGTGGTGATCGCGATCTTGGCCTCAGGGGTCATCAGCTTGTTCCTGCTCAGCAAACAACGTGCCGCCATGAGTGCTGTTGTCGGAGGTTTCTTCGGGCGAATCAACGACCGGATCGACGCCGCCTCACGCGGTGAGGACGACTGGGATGAGCAGTCCCACGCTGACGGCGGCGGCGTAGGCGATGACCAGGTGACCGGTGGCGACCAGGGCCGGGATCAAGCCCGGGCCGGTGGCACCGCTGCCGATGATGCGCAGCGGACGGACGGCCCAGAACGCAGCGAGCAGCCCGAGTAGCACCCATGGCTCACCGAGCAGTGCCATCGGCAGAACTACAGCGAAAGCCAGCGCGATCAACAAGACGTACAACCGTCGCGTTCGACGGTCGCCGAGCCGAACGGCCAGTGTCAGCTTCCCCGCCTGCGTATCGCTGGGAATGTCACGCAGGTTGTTGGTGACCAAGATGGCGCAGGCTAAGGCACCCACGCCGGTTGCTGCTAGGACTCCACGAGCATCGATCGCATCGGTCTGCACGTAGAGCGTGCCGAGCACCGGCACGATTCCGAAGAAGATGAAGACGAACAGTTCACCGAGTCCGGCGTAGCCGTAGGGACGCGGTCCACCGGTGTAGAACCAGGCGGCGGCGATCGCGGCTGCACCCACGATCAACAGCCACCAGTGACCAGTCAGTGAAACGAGTACCAGTCCCGCGAGGGCTGCGATGAGAAAGGACGCGAAGGCCGCGAACCGAACCTGATGCGGGCGCGCTAGCCCCTGTCCGACCAAGCGCACCGGACCTACTCGACTGTTGTCGGTGCCGCGGATGCCGTCGCTGTAGTCGTTCGCGTAGTTCACGCCCACCTGCAAGGCGAGTGCGACCACCAATGCCAGCAGTGCACGCTCCGGCTTCCACGCTGCACCTGCGAGTGCAGTCCCCACCAGCACGGGTGCGATCGCGGCCGGCAGTGTTTTAGGTCGGGATCCGGCGATCCACTGCGCCGCGGTGGTCACAGTTCTTCCTCGATCACGTGATTATCAATCAAGTCGAAGCCGAGGTTCGCAGCAGTTCGGCGCCGATCGATTTTGTTGCTGCTGGTCATCGCGAAAGATGTCACGCGGTGACTGTCCTTGGGGGCGGCCGGTGCACCGAGCGAATCGGCGATCCAGTCACGAATCACTCGATGTTCGACGGGCTCACCCAAGAATGCTATGTGGATCGCCAGATCGTCGTGATCGGCTACCGCAAAGGCAATCGCCGCATCGACGGCTGGATGATCGTTAGCACGGTCCTCCACGGCTACGAGGTCCACATTCACCCCGCGCACCGTGATCACATCATCCAAGCGACCGAGGATGTGAAGGCGATCATCGATCCACCGCCCACGATCTTGGGTGCGCAACCAACCCTCTGCGAAAACATCATCAACGCAATCTCGATAGCCGTGCGCGAGCATCGGCCCGGCTAGGAAGATTCGACCCTCGGGTCCGTCGAGGCGCACCCGCACTCCGGGAAGCGGTAACCCGTTCAAAACGCACCCGCCGCTGGTTTCCGTCATTCCGTAGGTCGTGGTGATCGAGATGCCGGCCTCGGTGCAATCGCGTGCCGCCTGCGGGGTGAGTGCAGCGCCGCCCACCAGCACCAGCGAGCACTGCGCGAGCGCGGCTCGCCCCACCTGGGTTTGCAGCAAGCGTGGAAGTTGCACGGGCACCAAGGAAACGGCAACTGGCTGGCCGGACTCCTTCGCGTTTGCTACAGCTTTCGCGAATCCGACATCGGTGAAGCGTTCGGCACCACCGACGCTATCGACCGGTATCGGCCGCCGACCGGTCACGCGGGCTCGAATCAGCACGTTCAATCCGCCGATAGAGGTGGGCGGAATCGCTAGCACCCAGGTCGGATCCCCACCGGCCAACTCATTGACGTGTCTGCTCAGCGAGGTCAATGCCGAGGTGCTCAAGCACACACCGCGCGGATTTCCCGTGGATCCTGATGTGCTCACCACGACCGAGGTGCGTTGGTCCACCGGTGCGTTCGGCCGCAAGCCGGCGCGGATGGCGTCGATGATCGGCGCCGGGGTGAGCAAGGACTCCTCGGGCACCAGCGCTATCGGTTGTCCGCCATCCAGGGCCCTGTCCAGTGGCTCCCAGACTGCGTCGATGCATGCGGGTCCGCTCGGTACATCGATCACGGCAAGTGAACGCGGCACCTGTCCACCCTTTGTTGCGCTCATCGACATCGTGCCGAGCGTAGGGGCTGCCGGTAGCGTTGCCGTTATGGATACCCGCACTCGTTACCCGCTCCCTCCGGTGGCTCCCGATGATTCACCGGTTTGGCAGGACCCGTCCCACAGTTCGATGCGGCCGGGGTGCGAGTGGGAGTCGATCGGCGACTACCGGGACATCCGCTACGAGGTTTCCACCGGGGATGCCGCAGGTATTGCCAAGATCACCATCGATCGCCCCGAGAAGCGGAATGCCTTCCGGCCGCAGACCCTGTTCGAGTTGTCCGATGCGATGAATCGCGCACGCGACGACGATTCGATCGGTGTCATCATCTTGACCGGCCAGGGCGACCTTGCGTTCTGCTCCGGCGGTGATCAGGTGATCCGGGGCGACGACGGATACATCGGCGACGACGAGGTGGCGAACAAGGGCATCGGCCGACTCAATGTGCTGGATCTGCAGATTCAGATCCGTCGCACACCCAAGCCGGTCATCGCGATGATCGCCGGTTACGCGATCGGGGGTGGACACGTGCTGCATGTGGTGTGTGATCTGAGCATCGCGGCGGACAACGCTCGCTTCGGGCAGACCGGTCCCAAGGTCGGATCCTTCGACGGTGGTTACGGCTCGGGCTTGCTTGCGCGAACGATCGGTCAGAAGCGGTCGCGCGAGGTTTGGTACACCTGCCGCCAGTACGGCGCAGAGCAGGCATTCGACTGGGGATTGGTCAACGCGGTGGTGCCGATCGAGGATCTAGAGGTGGAAACCGTCCGCTGGGCCAAGGACATGCTCGATCTGTCTCCACTCGCCCTTCGCATGCTCAAGGCCTCGCATAACGCCGCCGACGACGGCCTCGCGGGAGTACAGCAGTTGGCCGGGGATGCAACCTTGTTGTTCTACATGACGCAGGAAGCCCAAGAAGGTCGCGATGCTTACAAGGAGAAGCGGCGACCGGACTTCGGTCAGTTTCCGCGCCGTCCGTGACGATTCCGTCCCTCGCGGAGCTGCAGTCTGCGGCGGTGCCGTTCGCATTGCCGTTGCGAGTGCCATTCCGCGGATTGGAAGTCCGAGAGGGCATGCTCATCAAGGGTCCTTCGGGGTGGGGTGAGTTCGCACCATTCGACGATTACGACGACCTGCGCGCGGGCAGGTGGCTCGCAGCAGCGATCGAAGCGGCCTGGGGCACGTGGCCGACATCCCTACGCGAGTGGATCGCGGTCAACGCGATCATCCCTGCAGTCGAATCCGACCGTGCAGGGGCGCTGACGCGTGAAGCCATCCTGGAATTCGGCTGCACCACCATCAAGGTGAAGGTCGGTGGCCCCTTGGCCGACGATGAAGCCAGGGTGGTGGCCGTCCGCGACGCCTTGGACTCCACCGGGGTGGACGGGGCGATCCGTCTGGACGCGAACGCTGCATGGACACTCGAGCAGGCGGTCGCGGCTCTGCGTCGATTGAAGTCCTACGGCATCGAGTACGTAGAACAACCGTGTAGCGCACTCGAGGATGTCACGCGGGTGCGTGCCGAGGTGGATGTGCCCGTAGCAGTGGACGAAGTGATCAGGATGGCTGCCGAGCCCGACACCATCCGCCTAGCTGGCCGTGCCGATTACGCGATCTGCAAACCGATGACCCTCGGCGGTGCGCACGCCACGCTGCGGGTGGCTGAGTCCGTGGGAGTTCCCGTGGTGGTGAGCGGATCGTTGGACACCGGGGTGGGTTTGAGCACCAGCCTTGCCGCGGCGGCGGCCCTACCGGATCTTCCGCTGGCAAGCGGACTTGGCACCGGTGCGCTGTTCGCCGCGGACCTCACCGATCCGTCCGTCCGACCCAGCGATGGGGGAATCGAGGTCCGCCGATACGCCCCGAACCTCGAGGCGATGCTCGCCGCTACCGATGCGGTGAGCGAGCAACGGGCCGATCACTGGCGCACTCGTCTGTCAGGTGCATATGCCAGCTACGTGCGCTCAACCGAAGTTCCGAACATGGAAGGCTGACCCCGTGGAGCCGTCCGTTGCGCAAGCACTCGTCATGGTCGATGAGTTGATCCGGTGCGGGGTCAGCGATGTGGTGTTGGGCGTGGGATCGCGTTCGGCCCCGTTGGCGCTCGCTGCTGCTGCAGCAGAAGAACGCGGTGAGCTGCGCCTGCACGTCCGGGTGGACGAACGCGTGGCCGGTTTCCTCGCTTTGGGTATCGGCAAGGCAACGGGGGTTCCAGCTGCAGTCATCACCACTTCGGGCACCGCCGTGGCGAACCTGCTGCCCGCAATCGTGGAAGCCCATGAGTCGAGGGTGCCCCTGGTGGTGATCAGCGCGGATCGCCCAGCGCAGTTGCGCCAGGTCGGGGCGAATCAGACGATCGATCAGGCGTCGATCTTCGGCACCTTCACCCGGGCGGCCATCGACATGGACACCGCACGCGACGACCATGAATCGAACCGTTACTGGCGGTCGACCATTTCACGAGCAGTCGCCCGCGCGACCGATTCGATCGACCCCGGACCGGTGCACGTCAATGCGCCTTTCGCGGTGCCA
>CAZQRR010000009.1:0-8495 GCA_964595675.1 uncultured Rubrivirga sp.
TGATCGTCCTGGTCGGTGCGCTCATCTTCATCCTGGTTTTCGCCTTCGCGGGTCGGAGCAGACGACGACGCTCCGCCGGACTGGACGCGCATGTCGAGCCGGTGCCCGCGTCGGCCACCCTTCGCTGAACTTGCGGGAGCCACTGCCGACCCTGTTGCCATTGGTCGAGTCAGCAGGTGCCCGCATCGCATGGGGGAGTAAGCCCTAGGCTGGACTTAGTCATGTCGGTGAGTGGAGCATCGCGCTGCTTGCGTGCTTACTTGCTCGCTCGGTAGGAAGGATCCCGTGATGGCAGAGGCCGGAGCACCCAGCACCCCCTCCATCGTCGACCTCCAAACGCAGGTCGTGGCAGCACGCGAGGAGTTGGTCTCCTCGCTATCGACGTTGAAGAGTGAGACGTCGCCCGCGGCCTTGGCGCAGCGTGGGCTCGGATCCATCAAGGGTTGGTTCACCGACGAGTACGGAGGTATTCGCCCCGAGCGCGTCGCCATCGTCGGCGCCGTCGTCGTTGGGTACGTAGCGATCAAGCTCATCGGTCGTCGGCGTTGACCGCAACCGATAGCGGAGAGCGAGTTGCTCCCGACACTCGACCGCGCCCCGATGGTTCGGTGCCCATCAAACTCCTGCACGATCGCGTACTCGTGCGCGAAGGCGGTGAAGACGGGGAGCGCCGATCCAGCGGTGGCATCGTCATTCCCGCCACCGCACAAGTCGGTCGCCGGCTGAGTTGGGCGAAGGTCGTTGCAGTGGGCCCCAACGTCCGCAGTGTGGAGGTGGGGGATTCGGTCCTGTTCGAACCCGAAGACCGCGGAACGGTGGAGTTGCAGGGCATCGACTACGTCCTGCTACGTGAAAGAGACCTCCACGCCGTGGCCGCCGGGCGGCACGCAACCCCCGGTACGGGGCTGTACCTCTGAGCATGTCCGAAAGTGATCGCCCCGTACTGGTCGGGGGAACAGGAAGAAGTGGGTCCACGATCGTTGGTCACGTCTTGGATCACCATCCCGATCTCATGCTCACCAGGCCGATGGAAGTGCGCTTCATTACCGGTAACGACGGACTTGCTGACGCACTCGCCGTCTCGTCGAAGAAGCCTGGTAGTTCGAAGGCCAGAGGTGCGGCGGAGTTGGCGGTATCCCGCATCCTCGACCGGTGGTTCGAGCGCGCGGAGTATGTCGGGCTTCACACGTCGATGAACAAGAGCGAACTCTCCAAGATGTGCGATAGATATCTGCAGGAGTGGAACCACGACCCCCGCGAAGCGACACGCACCCTCACCCGGTCCATCATGGCGAAGGTCGCGGCCTCCATCGGTGCAGATCGCTGGGTTGACACCACTCCGGCGAATGCACGCAAGGCCGACAAGGTCGAGACGATCTATCCGGAATCGGTGGTGATCGTCGTGCATCGGGATGGTCGAGACGTGGCTGCGTCGTTCGTGCACCAGAACTTCGGGCCGGACGATGTCTTCGAAGCCCTCGACCAGTGGGAGCAACGCATGATGCGCATCCACAAAGCCGTCGTGAACGCGCGACCGGATCGCATCGTGGAAGTGGACCTCGTGGATCTGGTGATCAATAGCCGAGCGGCCACTTTGCAGAGGATCTGCCAGGCGATCGACGTACCACTAGCACCAGCCATGGTGGAGTGGTTCGACGCGAACGTGACCGAACAGGCCGCGCACGGTGGTCGGTGGCGGCGCGATTTCGATGCCGCGACATGCGATCGTCTCGATGACGCGTACCGCGGGGTGTGTGACCGGCTGACGGAAGCCGGGGTGCGTATCCCTCCGGCTGAGTGAATTGCTCGATCGTCCGGCATGATCGGGCCGTGTTCGACTGCATCGTCATCGGAGCTGGCCATAACGGCCTGGTGACCGCCGCCTACCTGGCCCGCGCCGGTCACAGTGTGCTGGTGCTCGAGGCTGGTAACGGGGTCGGGGGAGCGGCGGTCTCCGCGGAAATCTTCCCCGGAGTCGAGGCTCGGCTGAGCAAGTACTCGTATCTCGTCTCGCTCCTTCCTACCAAGGTGGCGCAGGATCTGGACGTCCGCGTTCCCTTGGCGCGGCGGCGCATCGCGTCGTACACGCCCGATCCCGCCGACCCGTCGCGCGGCGTGCTGATCGTGTCCGGTGACGACGATGCGGTTGCGCGCAGTATCACCGAATTCACGGGAAGCCCGGAAGAGGCACTCGGCTGGGCGGACTTCTATTCGCGAACCGAACGGATGGCGAGAGTCGTCTTTCCGTCACTGCTCGAGCCGCTCGTATCACGCGCTGAGATGGAAGCTCGTCTTGACCCAGCCGATTGGCGCGACTTCGTGGAACGACCATTAGGCGAAGTGATCGAGTCAAGCGTGCGTGACGACGTCCTGCGGGGCGTGATCTTGACCGATGGCCTGATCGGAACGTTCGCCGATGCGCACGATGAGTCCTTGCACCAGAACATCTGCTTCCTCTACCACGTGATCGGGCAGGGCACGGGCCTATGGGATGTGCCGGTGGGAGGTATGGGTGCCATCACCTCCCAACTCGCCGATCGCATGCGCGAAGCTGGCGGTTCCCTTCGCATCGACGCGGAGGTGCTTGCGATCAGGGAAGCCGGCGATGGCTGGGAGGTCATCGTCGAGGAGAACGGGTCCGAGTCTCGGTACCGAGCGCGGACGATCGCTGCGGGTTGCGCACCAGCGGTCCTCGATCGATTGCGTGGGCGCGATCCGGAGCCCATCAGCACTTTGAATGCAGGCGCGCAGGTCAAGGTCAACATGCTGCTCTCGAGACTGCCGCGGCTTCGTGACGATGGGGTCGATCCGCGAGATGCTTTCGCGGGGACATTTCACATCAATGAGGGATACCGGCAGCTGGCTCAGGCGTATTGCGATGCTGATGGCGGATATCTGCCCACGCCGCTTCCTGCTGAGGTGTACTGCCACAGCCTCAGCGATCCGAGCATCCTGTCTGCGGAACTACAGCAGCAGGGTGTGCAGACGCTCACCCTCTTCGGCCTGCATGCCCCACATGGATTGTTCGTCGACGGTGGCGTTGACAGGGCGCGGGTCCTCGAAGCTGTTCAGCAGACCCTCGATTCGGTCCTCGCCGAACCCATCGCCGATTGCCTACTGCGTGATGCGAACGGTGATCCTTGCATCGAGGTCAACACCACGGTCGACATTGAGAACGACCTACGCATTCCGACCGGCAACATCTTCCACACGCCTCTGGATTGGCCTTGGGCATCGAGCACAGATGCAGTGGGAAGCTGGGGCGTGGAAACCGATGAGCCCTCGATCGTGCTGTGCGGCAGTGGCGCGGCGCGCGGTGGAGGCGTCTCGGGCATTCCCGGGCACAATGCCGCGCAATACCTGTTCGACTACCTTTCGACTAGCTGATCGCCAACGCACAATCGTCAACGCACAATCGAACAGAAGGAGTACCCGTGACAGCACTCGTCCCGGACTTGATGACCGGCAAGGTCGTGCTCGTTGTGGGTGGCACTCAGGGATTGGGAGCTCACATCGCCCGACGGGCGGCCGAATGCGGTGCCGAAGCGGTGGTGGTGAGTGGTCGCGGCGAGGAAAAGGGGCAGGCGGTCGCCGGGGAACTGGAAGCCGCGGGGACCAAAGGCGCATTCATCAAGGCCGATATCGCCGACCCCCAGCAGGCGCTCGACCTCGTGGACCAGGTTGTCCGTGATTTCGGTCGGGTCGACGCGGTGGTCAACTGCGCCGCTACGACGAGCCGTGGATCCTTGGTGGACACCACACCTGAGCTCTTCGACCAGCACGTGAACGTCAACCTCAAGGGTCCCTTCTTCGTGATGCAGGCGGCGGTGAAGGACATGAAGAGCCGCTCCGCACCGGGAACCATCGTGAACATCCTGAGCATCTCCGCCCACGCCGGTCAGCCGTACCTAGCCCCGTACGTGGCGAGTAAGGCTGGCCTCGCCGGTCTGACCAAGAACGCTGCGCACGCGCACAGGTATGACCGCATTCGGATCAACGGTCTGAACATGGGTTGGACGATCACCGACGGTGAGGACGTGGTTCAACGCGAGGCTCACGGTGCGACCGATGGTTGGCTGGAGGAAGCCAGCGCGAAATTGCCGATGGGCAAACTGGGCCAGCCCGATGAGATCGCCGACTTCGTGGTTTACCTGCTTTCCGAGCGCTCGGGTGTGGTGACCGGATCGATCATCGACTGGGACCAGATCGTGGTGGGCGGTTACGACTAAGCCGCTGCGTCACGAAAACCCAGCAGAACGAACACCATCCATCACACCAGGTGCTCGTCCAGGAACTTCCCGACCCGTTTGATCGAGTCGTTCCACGGGGCATAGAAGTAGTGGCCGGCCCCTTTGTACTCGACAAGCTCGTTCTCCACTCCAGCCTTATCGAGTGCCCGCTTCGTGGCTCGAGCCCACGAGATCTCGCAGGTGTCGTCCGCCGTCCCGTGGAAGGACAGAACCGGTTCGGTGATCCGGAAAAAGTAGTTGCGTGAGGACATCTGGCGCCATACCTCAGGGTTGTTCTTGGGTTCCCCGTACTTCGCGAGGATCTTGTCGCCGATGTCGTAGTTGTTGCGCTGCCAACGGTTGAAGTTGTCCGCGGCGTTGGAACTTACCGACGCGTAGGTGATCGCGGCATCGAAGACTCCTGGTGCGATCGCGAGCGCCTGGTAGGTGACACCACCACCCATGGATCGGCCGAGCACCGCTACTCGCTCGTTGTCAATCCAGGGAATGTCGCTGCCTCGGATCGCGAGGCCGGCGTTGATGACGTCCTCGGCGTACCCCAATCGCATGTCGACGTCGTTATTGGGATCGTCGTCTGAGCACGCATGGTTCCGGTAGTCCACGTGCAGTACGCCGTACCCATTGCGGGGGAGCCAGTCCTGTTCCCGCCTGAAGCCCTGACCGGTCACGTAGACCTTGGGGTCGATGTATCCGTGGGCGAGCACCACCATGGGGAACGGTCCCTTGCCCTTGGGCTCGATCAAGATGCCGCAGATCTTCAGATCACCGCTCTTGTACGTGGCCTGATAGCGCGTATACGCCGAGTTCTCCGACAACTTCCGGCGCACCTTGAGGTTCCGGCCGTTGTAGTCCTTGGTCATGGCGATCGGAATGGATGCGGCATTGGTGTTCGACGTCTGGGAGACGGTCGATTCCGCAGCACCGACGCTGGGGGTGAAGCCCAGGATCAGCCCGAGGGTTAGCAAGGAACTCATCACGGTGCGCATACGGCGAGGATACGTCGTAGAAATCGATCGCGACATTCGTGTTTGACCGGGGCTGAGTGTGGGAATCACCCTCACGAGGCCGATCGTGGCGGTCCGCACCGGGCGGACCGCGCTTGTGGTCCACGAAAGGAAGTCATGAAGCGCACCACGCGTATGGGAACCGGGGCTGTCGCGACCGCGGCGGCTCTGTTGGGAGCGGGGGTCATCACGAGTGCACCGGCTAATGCCCATGGATACGTGGAAGGACCGGTGAGCCGAACCGCAGCCTGCAACCTGGGCCTGAACACCGGCTGTGGATCGCTCGTATACGAGCCGCAGAGTCTTGAGGGGCCGAAGGGCTATCCGGCCGGCGGTCCTGCGGACGGTCAGATCGCTTCGGCCGGTGGCCTGTTCGGCGGATTGCTGGATCAGCAGTCGAGCGATCGCTGGTACAAGAACGACATCACGACCGGTCCGCTGCTGATCGACTGGAAGTACACGGCGCCGCACTCGACCGCGAAGTGGCACTACTACATGACCAAGCCAGGTTGGAATCCGAACGCACCGCTTGATCGCGGCGACTTCGAGCTCATCGCTGACGTGCAACACGACGGGTCCAAGGCGATCACGAACCCAGATCACACCATCACCATCCCCGCGGATCGATCCGGGTATCACGTGATCCTGGCGGTGTGGGATATCGCCGACACCGTCAACTCCTTCTACAACGTCATCGACGTGAACGTGGTGGGTCAAGGTGTCGCGGACACCACCCCCCCGAGCATTCCCATGGAGTTGGTCGCCGATGACGTCACCACGATGTCGGCCAGCCTGGATTGGGCGGACTCCACCGACGACAGCGGAGTGGTCCGTTACGAGGTGTATCGCAACGGCACCCTCGTGGGTACCACATCACAGTCGGAGTTCATCGACACGAATCTTGCGCCTAGTTCCTCGTACGAGTACTTAGTCGTGGCGCTCGACCCATCGGGGAACACGTCGGCTGCCAGTTCAGCTTTGCAGATCAGCACCTTGGATCGACCGGCCGTCGACACCGTCGCGCCGTCCGTTCCGGAGTACTTGCACTCGATGGGCACCACCGAGAACTCGGTCAAGCTCATGTGGCTGGCGAGTTCTGACGACAGCGGAGTAGTGACCTACATCGTCGAGCGTGACGGCGTCGAGTTCGCACGCACCGGTATGCGGATGCTGACCGATTCCGGTTTGGCTGCTGGGACCACGTACACCTATACGGTGCGCGCGGTCGATGCCGCGGGGAACGTCTCGGCCGCCAGCAACGAACTGGTGATTGCGACGAAGGCTCCGGTTGCTCCCGCACCGGAACCGACTCCGGCCCCCCAGCCGACGCCAGCTCCGTTGCCCAGCACGGGTGGTAATTGGAACCCTTCGGGTAGCTACGTAACCGGCGACACCGTCACCTACAACGGCGTGACCTACCGGGCGGTGCAGTCGCACACGGGTGTGGGTGACCCGAACTGGATCACCGCTCCATCGCTGTGGGTGGCGATCGCAAACGCACCGGCGCCGGAATCTGTACCCAACCCGACGCCCGCTCCGGAGGTGGCACCGCAACCGACGGAGGGTGCGTGGAGTCCAACGGGAACGTACGCCGCGGGAGATCGCGTCACCTTCGGAGGAGCAACCTTCGAGGCCGTGCAATCCCACGCGGGCGTGGGTGATCCGAACTGGATCTACGCACCATCGCTGTGGAAGCAGGTCTAGTACCACCTTCGCACGAAGAAGGTGCGCGCCATCAAGCCGTGGGGTGAGTCGAATGGCTCACCCCACGGCTTCATGCATTTCGCGTGAACCGCTTGATACGTTCATCGAACTGTGACGAAAGGGAGTCTTGTGCTGCGGCGCGTGGTTGTCTCGTTCGCGCTACTCGCGAGCTTGCTGATAGCCCCTTCTGCATCGGCGGCGGAGGTGCGCACGTGCCTTTCCTACGAGGGAGCCGAGACCGACTGCTGGAATCGCGAACGTTGGCGCTACCAGTTCTGTTACGACCGACCCCCCAAGCGGGCCTTTCTGCAGCGGTACGTGAAGGGGGATTGGCGTCTGGTCACCGAGAAGGAGCTCACCCGCGATGCGGGTTGTCCCCCGAATTTTCCGTGGGAATTGAAGGTCTCGCGTAAGGCCAAGAAGGACGGCGTCCAGCGCTTCCGCTGGGTCCTGCAGTACGGCTCGGTGTACGCGGACATCTACGACAACTTCACGGTGTCCCGCACCAGCCGATGATTCACCGTCCACGTAGTGTGGTCGCGTGACACAGGAGCCCACGAGCGGCGGCGAATCCGCAACGCGATCGAATCCCCAGCCGGTGACCGTGGTCGGCTATCCCGATCACACCCCCGTGCCGAGTGGCCAGTCCATGCCTGGACTGGCGGGCGTGAAGATGGCGATCACGTCATTGCGTGCGATCGTCGTGGTGACGCTGGTTCTGGTGCTCATCCTCACTGCTGGTCTCGTGGCGGGCATCGTCGTTCTCCGTGGTCAGGTATCTGCGCTCTCGGATCAGGTTGCAGCGCTGTCGGCTCAACGGTCGGCCCCTGCCACGCCTTCCCAGCAACCTGCACAATCTGACCCACCCGAACAACCCGAACAGGCCGAACAGGCCAATGACGCAGCTGCCGCACCGCAATCGCAGGTGCCCCAGCTTCCGTCAGCTCCTGAGCTTCCATCGGGAATTCCGGTACCCGGCGGTGTCGATGGTTCAGGGGCGATCCTGGTGGGAAATCCTGACGCCTCGAATGTGGTCGAGGTCTACCTCGACTACCAATGCCCGTTCTGTCAACGATGGGAAGCTCAGATTGGCGAGGCGCTCAACCAGCGGGCACTTCAGCCGAACTCCGATGTGCTGGTCAAGCACTACGTCCTGGCCTTCCTCGGTGAGACGAGCCCGACCCTGGATCCCCCCGGTGCGTCGGCGCGCGCCGCGAGTGCGGCTGTGTGTGTTGCCGAGGGAGAAGGACCCGAGGCGTTCGCCCAGTTCAGCAAGCGGGTCTACGCGCTTGCTGATCCCAATGAGCCGGCGGGCCAATTCACCACCGATGTGCTGGCGGACGTGGCGGCAGAGTTGGGAGCATCGGGCGACACACTCGAGTGCATCGAGCAAGAACGTCACGTGACATTCGTTGCGCTGGGCACCCAGGCCGGCTTCGGACGCGGAGTTCAGGGCACACCGACCGTGGTAGTGAACGGTCGGACTGTAGAGAACTCCTTCGACGATGCCGAATTGATCTCGCTCGCGGGGTAGAGG
>CAZQRR010000009.1:8595-22325 GCA_964595675.1 uncultured Rubrivirga sp.
CCGAACGAGGTCGCGCAGGAGTTGGTACTCGGATATCTAGGGACCCTCGACGCGCGGGCGTCGGTCATCTCGATCGTCCAGCCCGATGCGACGCTCCGTCTCGTCGGAGGATTCGGTCTTTCCACTCAGGTGCTCGAAAGCCTCGACAGTTGTTCCTTGTGGGAGGACCAACCCGCCGCTCGCGCCATCCGCGAGCAGCGCGGTCTCGTCATGAGGGCACCTGATGAAGTCCACGTCCTCCCTGGCCTCGAGCGCCACGAGCATTCGATTGTCGCGGTTCCACTCATGACCACTGTGTCCGTCGTGGGTGCGCTGTGCGTGTGCTTCGCCCACGACCGACAGGATGTGCCGCTCGCTGCGGCGACCCTTGAGGCATTCGCGGATGTCTACGTCCTTTATCTCCTCGCACACCTGGTGAACAGCAGTAACTCTGTCCGTATCGCTTCTCGCGATGATGTCGAGGCCAGGTCGAAAGTGCCAGTTTCCAACGTGCCTCCCTCTCGTTTGAGCACTCGGCAACTCGCGATCTTGGAGTTGCTGTCCGAAGGTCTGACGTACGACCAGATCGCAGCACGAATCGGTTACAGCCATTCGACAGTTCGAATGGAATTGATGCATACCTATCGGTTCCTGCGCGTATCGACCCGGCGCGACGCCGTGAGTGTGGCGATGGAGCGAGGACTGCTACGACCAGCACTGGTGGAAGAGCGTGCATCCTTCCTATAGGGATCCGAATAACCGAAAAAGGGATAGAGTCGCGGGCCCGAGCACGATTATGAAGATGCCCGGGAGGAAGCAAGCGATGACCGGTAGAAGGATCTTGACGGGAACCTTCTGCGCCGCTTCGCGTGCTCGGTCCCGCCGCTTGGAGCGCAGTTCCGCAGCCTGTTCGGCGAGAACCCCGCTGATGGCCACTCCCAGACGATCTGCCTGAACCACTGCGGCGACGAACCGGTTGAGGTCGTCTTCGCGACTTCGCTTGCCAAGGGCTTCCAGTGACTCCTGCCTTGACTGGCCCAGTTGCATCTCCCGCAGTACGCGCGCAAACTCCTGGCCGACTGGACCCTTCTGATTTTCGGCCACCTGGGCGAGTGCGGACTGGAATCCCATCCCTGACTGAACGCACAGACTCAACAGTTCGATCGCATCCGAGAGCGATCTGCGAACGGCCTCAGTTCGACGCAGGCCGGCGTTGTACACCAGTAAATCCGGCAGCCAGAATCCAGCCAGCGCGAGAAGGGGAGGGACACTCCAAGCCCACCCGCCGACGTTCCACCCGAAGAGCAGCCCCACAGTTGCACCGATGATGCCGAAGGCAGCCTTGTTCCGTAGGGCGCGTGCTAGCGCCGTGGCGTCGGGGCTGCCGGCATAGTCGAGGAGTCCTTGAAGCCGTTTCCGTTGTTGCTTTGTGGTCATGAGTTCGCCAGTGGCTGTCAGCATCCGTTGCAGTGGCGGCATTCCTGACGCCGATGTTGCCGAACCAGGTGATGGTGCATTCGCATACGAGGTGAAGATCACGTGCATGCCTTGGGATGTGGCGCTGTGTTGCTGTACGCGAAGAACTACGTATCCCAACGCGAGCACGCACGAGAGGGCCAGCAGCGCCAGGACGAATGGAATCATCGACTCAGATATCAATTCTCGTCATCCTCTGCATCCAGATCCCACCGATGCCCAAGATCACGACGAGAGCGCCGAGCATCACCCATCCGATGGGTTCGGTCCAGAACACTTCCACGTACTCGCGCCGGGTGATGAGGAAGAATCCAAAGACAAGGAGAGGAAGGATCATCAAGATGATCGCCGAGATTCGCCCCTCGGCGGATAGAGCGCGGACCTCTCGCTGCAACTGCCCGCGTTGGCGGACCGTGGTTGCGGCTATGTCGAGGATGTTGGACAGTGACCCACCGGATTCCCGTTGGATGCGTACTGCCTGGACCGCCAACGTGAGATCGTCGCTGGACATGCGAATAGCTACCCCCTCAAGTGCATCTGCCAGGTCCATACCCAGTGCGACTTCGGCGGTCACCCGCCGCATTTGCCGGGCCAGGACATCACCACCACCCTGAGCCGCGCCTGCCACCGCCTGCGCAAGGGAAAGCCCGGAACGCAAACCGCTCGCCACAAGGGTGAAGAAATCGGCGAGTTCGGCATTGAATTGTCGTCTGGCCGATTCGATGCGGCTGCGCACGACTGCCTGGATTAACACGACGCTGACGACCATGCCGATGATCGCGATGATGATGGGTAGATCTGCCAGGAGTAAGAGCCCCAGAACCACCACTGCCACCGTCGCATGAACAAGAAGCCAGGCGGCAGGAGTGAGTGGCAGTCCGGCGTTCTCCACCTGAGTGCGGACACTATCGATCCACGTCCGGGGAAGGAACCCCAGAGTCAAGGATGACGGCTCGTCGGCCTCCTTGGTTGTTTCGTGCATGCCTACGCCTGAGCTCGAGTAGTGAGCCATGACGCGTTGCGTCCCCTTTCGACTCTTCCTGATCTGCGCGAGGCGCACCGCTGCGAGCGCGCCGATGGTCACCGCCGCGAAGGAGAGAAGAGCGAGTAATGCGAGCGTCCACCACGGCGGGTCGCTCACTATTCGCTGCTCCGTCTGTGTCATGGCTGTGGCTGGAAGATCAACAGACGTTCCTCCGCTGAATGTCTGTCCGATCGAATCAGTGACGCTCACGAGAATCTGCTGACCGTCAAGATCCTGATTCCACAAGACCGCGGTTCCTACGCGCAGTTCGATATCGGAAGCGACCACGGACTCGCGCAGACTCATCGCCACATCGGTAGCGGTCACGACACCTGATCCTCCGCTTGCTTCGACGATCCCTGCAAGCGAACCGGCGGAATCTCCCAGGGCCTGAAGGGCGATCACATCGATGGGAATCCGGGATTGGGAAAGTGAGTTGATGACGTCGGCTGCGTCCGTCGAACTCGCGGTGTCCTCGCCATCGGTGAGTACCACGATGCGCTCGGCAGCTTCATCTTCGATGATGGTGGCCAAAGCATCGAACAGGGCGGTGTCTCCGTCCCCTCGTACGGAGGCCAAAGCGGCCGTGATCGCTTGCCGGTCCGTTGTGGCGGGCACGAGGTAGCGGAACTCGTCTGCGAAGGTGCCAAGTCCGACGAGGCTGGTCGGATCGAGTGAGGCGAGGACTTCCTGCACTGCCTGTCGCACCTGGCGTAATCGCACACCCTGCATCGACCCGCTGGCATCCACTAGAAGGAGCACCCGGTCGTTCTCCACGACGCCTTGCGCCGTGACCACCTCGGCACCCACGGGATCGCCGCCTACCGTCACCTGAATCCTCGATAGGGATTCGTCTGTGAGACGAGCCTCCTGCGGCATTCGAACGATCAAGCCCACTGTGCCGTCGTCCTGCTCTCGAGCAACCACGTCCACGGGTGGGAGGACCTCTCCCGAAGCCGGCCACGGGAGAAGAGCGGTTACTGCCACGAGTGTGATGAGGGCCGTCGTGGACACGCGAATGACGCCACGTACATCCTTCATGGCAGTACTACGCCTCGGTCGCGCAGTTCGTCAGTGAAACCCGGCTGGAATCCGGTCGCAACGAGTTGTCCAAGGTGACCGTTGGGTGCGCTGGCGCTGTACTCGAAGCCGAAGAGCTCCTGCGTGACGATGGTTTCGCCGTCCAGGCCGGCGACCTCGGAGATGCTCGTGATGTGACGGGAACCATCCCGCAGCCGCGCCTCATGAACGAGGAGGTGGAGAGCGCCGGCGATCTGCTCGCGGATGACGCGAACGGGTAGGTCCAGGTCGGCCATCATCACCATCGTCTCGATTCGTGACAGTGCATCGCGCGGACTGTTCGCGTGCACGGTGGTGAGAGAGCCATCGTGACCGGTGTTCATCGCCTGCAACATGTCTACTGCGGCGGAATCACGCACCTCACCGACGACAATCCGGTCGGGGCGCATCCGCAGCGCATTGCGCACCAGATCGCGAATCGTCACCGCACCCTTACCCTCGACGTTGGGTGGACGCGATTCCAGACGTACAACGTGCGGTTGATGCATTTGCAGTTCCGCCGCATCCTCGATGGTGACGATTCGCTCACCGGGGGGGATGAAACTGGAGAGAACATTCAACGTGGTGGTTTTGCCCGAACCCGTTCCACCGCTGATCAAAATGCTGAGTCGACCCCGAACGCATGCGCTTATGAGGTCCATGGCTTCAGGGGTGATCGTCCCCATCGAGATAAGGTCGCGCGCCGTGTACGGTTCCACGGCGAACTTCCTGATCGTCAATGAGCAGCCGTCTATCGCCACGGGTGGAATCACCGCGTTTACCCGGCTTCCGTCGGGAAGGCGGGCATCAACCATCGGACTTGATTCGTCTACTCGTCGACCCACGGCAGAGACGATCCTGTCGATCGTTCGCCGAAGGTGATCTTCGTCGATGAAACGAAGGTCGGTTCGATGCAGGAGGCCGTCGCGTTCGATGTAGATCAGATCGTGTCGATTGACCATGATCTCGGTGATCTCCGGATCGCGCAGAAGTGGCTCGAGCGGGCCATGGCCGAGAATGTCGTCGGTCACTTCCTGCGCAATCCGGGCTCGATCGGCGGCCGTGACAGGACCGTCCTGGGTCTCTAGGACCGTGGAGATGGCATCGAAGACCGCCCCCTCGAGAGTGCGGGAGTCCAAGACATCGCCGTATAACTGGTCGCCCAAGGTGGCCAGGAGTTGCTGATGCACGGCGCTGGTGAGGGAAGATTCCGGCGCCTGTCGTGGTGTCTGATGTGGGGCGAAGGTGCCCAATCTGTGCGCCAGACTCATCCGACCGTCACCGACTCACGAGTCGTCTGACCGATCGGATGTGAGAACCCTTGCACCCCCGGCTTGTCGATGTTCGGCGCTGCAAGTTGTTCGGCGAACTTGGTGATCGCGCGACTGACCGAACTTCTCGGATCCTCCTCGAGCACCGGAGTGCCGTGGTTCAAGGCGATCACCACATCACGATCGGCCGGAAGACGAGCGGCGACAGGCATCTGCAGGATCTGGCGAATGTCCGCGTGGGTGAGGCCGATGTTGGCTTCATCGCGGTTGACGATGATCTGCCGTTTGCTGGCCGGGTAGCCCAAGGCATTGAGGGTGTCGAGTGCGACCCGGAGGCTCTTGAGCGAGGCGAGATCGGGCGTGGTCAGGAGAAGATGGACGTCGGAGATGTCCAGTGCGCGCAGCACCACGTCGTTGAAGGCCGGTGGTGTGTCGACGATCACCACGTCATGCATCGTCCGCAACCCTTCGAGCAAGGTCGACACGAGATCTGGGGAGATGAACTCGGCGTCTGCCGGACGGGTCGGTCCAGGGAGCACACTCAGATTCGGGCGGTAAGGGAGGAGCAGCGACGAGAGTGCGTGCTCGTCGATGGAGTCGCGCAGTCCCAGGGCATCGGACGTGGTTCGCGTCGGTTCTAGGCGAAGTGCGATAGCCACATCACCGAATTGCAGATCCAAGTCGACAAGGCAGGTGCTGAGGTGTTTCTTCGCGAACGCGACAGCCAAGTTCGTCGCCAGCATCGTCTTGCCTGTCCCGCCCTTGGGTGAGAAGACCGTCATGACCGTGTGGTGTGAGGAAGGACGTTGGGATTGTTCGGCGGATGACGCTAATCGCTGTGAAAGCTGGCGCGAACGTACGCAGGCATCCACCAATGCGGATGCATCGTCGGCATCCACCACTTCGCGTACTCCCGATCGCAGAGCCTGAGACAGTGACGTGACATCCATACGACGGCGCAGGACGATGAACCCCAGGGAAGGTCGGGTCGTTCGATAGCGATCCGCGACGTCCAGCACGGGCTTCCAGTCGATGTCGGGATGCACGATCACCAATTCCTCATCCGGGTGTTCGGCGAGCGATTCCTCCAACTCAGCCACCGATGAGACTGGTGTGATGGCCGAGGCGATGGTGAATCCGAAGCGCTCGGCATCCTTGAGTGTCGGTGCGAACACGGTGGTCATGGTGTCTCCCGTCCGTAGAGGGTCGAATCACTGACGCCAGTTGTCGTCAGTGAGGCGTCGTCGGCACCGAGAAGTGCCAGGTAGATGGATCCGGTTTGAGCCGCGTGAACGATCCTTTCGGCTTCCTGTGCGGTGACTGCGATTGTCACGAGCGCCGCCTGCGCTCCTTCGACCTGCGCATCCTCTGATTGATTGACAGTGGCATCGCCCACAGCAAGCACCTGCACGCCGGAAAGCAGGAGTCGAGTCTGCCTTTCCCGGTCAAGGTTCTCGCTGGTGTTGAAGATCGCGATGGAGGAGCCGGGACGCAGGAACGTGCCGACCCGTTGCGGGTCACCCAGTTCGACCGTGAGCGCCACCTGCCCCGGTTCGAGGAAGACTGTTTCCGCGACAGGCAGTTCATCACCGAACGAGGCACCCAGCACGATTTGCCCTGCGGGAATGTCGAATTGCGCCACGAGGTCGCGGTCGGCGTCGGCATCAAGATAGCCCTGGGGAGCGTTGGGGATCGGAACCTGGCTGCGCTCCAAGGCACCTTCCTCCCACGCTTGCGCGAGAGGCGTCCCCGGGAGTATCTCCTGGGTGCTGACGACCACTTCCACGACTTGCTGGTCCGCGAGGGCACGATCGTTGGCTCCGGAGGTGTACGTGAAGACTCCGAAGGCGACGACCAGGCCCAAGACGATCGCGGTGACGAAGGTGACGATGGTTGTTCGCATGTGGCTCCTAGGGGATGAGTTGCACCGATTGCAGACCGAGGTTGGGGGCGTTCGGATCCACGCCGGTGTCGCCGGTGACTGCACTGCCGAAGTCCCCGAAGAAACAGCGGTTGTTTGCACGGCATTCCGGCGGCCAACCGCCAGGTGGCTCGCCCACCGTGCGCCCACCGCCGAGGCGATATCCCCGCAGGGTGAAGGCGACGAAGCTAGCTACGCGCATCGTGGTGGTACCGATGCCTTGGTCACTGGGGAGTTGATCGAACACGGGTAGGGGAGTCTGAACTCCGATGAAGGATTGGAAGGCCTCTTCATAGTCGGAGCCGCACAACTGCACGATGTTGTCTGAGCGGGGAAGGATGTCTCCAACGCTCACCGCCACCGGAGTCAGGCAGTCGCGGCGCTCATCGTCGAGCTGGACGTAGAAGAAGCCGTTGATCATGTCCGAGAGGATGATCTCGTTGCCGTCGTTGTCGACGATGGTGCACGTGGGTCCTTGGCCTGGATTGAAGTTCGATGGTTCGAAGATCTGGATGACGGCGCTCGCATTGCTCACGTAGTCGCACGCCGACAGCGCCAAGGGAAACGTGACGTTGGCGCCGCGGGCGGTTCCCCAGATGGCTTGGCTGCATGACCACATGCCCTGACCATCGAAGCCGAAAGCGCGAGCGAAGACGCTCGGCACCAGTGCGCTTCCGTCGGACTCCCGAGTACTCGTCCTGATGCGCACGTGATTGGGGAATTCGTTTGCGCTCAGACATTCCCACGGGTGATCGCGCAGCGTGCGGCACGCGCCCAGGTCACCGGAACCGCAGAGTTCCTCCAGGTCGCTCACTGCGTCGGGGCCGGCATTGGAATTGGCCAAATCACGTGCCAGGGGAAGTGCCGAGATATCGCACTGGGTTTCGTCGAGGGCGCACTCGCGGGCCACTGCCAGCACCGCTGCATCCGAACCGTTCACCAAGACTCGTCGTTCGTTGAAAAGGCGTCCGACGTCGATGACCATCGCCAATAGACCGATCATCACGCCACCGACGATGAGGAAGGTGACGAGGATGGATACGGCGCCACGTTCATCCTGGAGCCTCCTCATCCGAAACACACCAATCGAGAAGTCGCTGTGATCGTCCGGTCTTGTGCTCCGGGGAAGAACGTCAAGGGAGTGATCCAGGTGAACGGAGCGTTTGCAGTCACTTCGGTGGTCACGCCGTTCCCGGGGTTCGGGCACGGGTTCTGGAGGACCTCGATCTGAGCTCCTTCCACCCCGCTCATTTGCGGCACCCGGGGTGCCGAGGCCTGAACGATCGCGGTGACATCGGCCGCAGAACGCCCCAAGGCACTGGCCCGTGCGCCCTCGATGCTCGCGGAGTTGAGTCCGATCTGGACGAAGAAGAGTCGACCGAAATCGACCAGGCCGAAGAGCAGGAGCAGCAGCAGTGGAAGCAGGATCGCGAACTCCACGGCCGCAGCCCCCTGCTCATCGACTCTGGGAGTGCGCCGAGTCACGGCGCGGTCAGCCGCCGAGTGACGTAACGACCGTTTGGAATGCGGTCTCAATCTGCGTACCGAGCGTCACGACGGTCCCGACGATCACCGCCGCGATCAGCGCCACGATCAAGCCGTACTCGACGGCGGTTGCGCCACGATCCTGCTTGAGGATCGTCGCGTAACTCAGAAGTCGCTGCTTCATCCCTACCTCCTCGCTTCATCCACCGACGGTCGCCGGCGGAGTCCCCATTGCATGTCGCGTCACGAGTGCAACAAGGGCCCGATGACAGCAATGGAGGTTCATCCGAGGACAGTGACCATCCAGGCGGAGGCGATCAAGAAGGGTCCGAAGGGGATGAGTGAGTGACGGGTTGCGCGATGGGAAAGGAGAAGCGCCACACTAACCAGGGCGGACAGCACGAAAGCGCCGGCCATCGCCACCACGGTGTGCATCCACGACGACCAGGCCAACGGCATGGCCAAGACACCTGCGAGTTTGGCGTCGCCCATTCCGAATGAGCCGGAGGCCAAGACTGCCATCGCGGTGAATATCGCAAGCGTGAGCATCGATGCCATCACAGCCCTAGTCCACGCACCCCAGTTGTCGTCGACGAATGCGGGAAGGGCGAGAAGGACCATCACGATCGGGTAGCTGGTCAAGGTCACGACGTTCGGCAGGAGGTGGCGGCGGATATCGATCACGGCAAGAACAGCGCTCACTACAGCTAGATATGCGTATGCCGGAACCAACGCCCAGTTCACGGCTGCGCTCCTTCACCTTCGAGTCCGGATCGTCCTTTTCTCCGTTACGTCACCTGATCGTGGAACAGGAGTACGACGCAAGACCCTGACTGTGTCCGGTCAATGACGTCATGAACCATCGAGAAGCCATCCCCCACGCTGCACAGTGACGACACAAGTTCCCCGTCTAGTCGAAGCAGGTGCACATGCGAGCAGGAAATTCCTCATGGGTCAGATGGTCGATTTCCGTGGCAGCGACCGCCTTGGTCGTCTCGAGCGGAGTGGTCGCCTCTGCAAGTACTTCAGAAGCCGCCGTCAAGAAGGCATCGGTCGCGGTTTTCCACGCCATTCCAGCCGGGCTGGGGGTAGACGTGGTTGACGTCTACGCCGATGGCGCACGAATCATCAACAATCTGAAGTCCGGTCAACTGACGAACGTCAGAGTGCCACAGGGCACCTACGACATCGAGATCTTCGTCGACGGGCAGACGCCTCGAAACGGCGATCCCGCGTTATCGATCGACAACGTCACGTTCCTTGCTGGGACATGTTCGACGGTCACGGCAAACCTGAACGCAACCGGTACACCGACAACCAACGTGTTCGCCAACTGCGTTGCGCGCAACCCGAAGGGTGAAGGCCGGGTGACCGTTCGCCATATCGCTGCTGCTCCCGCGGTGGATGTCCTTGCCAACGGTGAAACGTTGTTCGGCAACGTGACCAACGGGGCTGCGGCCACCTCACGCGTGCCGGCTCAGCCGTACTCGGTCGCCGTCATCCTCGCGTCCAACGGTGATCCGGTGCTTGGCCCAGACGTTATTGCGGTCTCGCGCCCCTTTAACACGATCGTGTACGTGTGGGGGTCGGCTGCCGACGGCACCTTGGCGACCAAGGTGCAAAGGATACCGACGATTCGTCGCTAGACGACGTCGTCCAGTCCGACACCGTCGAGGGAGCGTGATGGGTTCCGACTCATCGCGCTCCCTCAAGTCAAGTGAAATGAAGTCGGGCTATTTCGAGTCGAACAAGAATGACGACGTCGAGGTGGCGCGGAAAAAACAAGAGTACGCCGCGTAGGACTTGAACCTACAACCCGCTGATTAAGAGTCAGCTGCTCTGCCAATTGAGCTAGCGGCGCGAGACTGTCAAGGCTATCACCGCAGGGCATCGACGAGCGCTGCGACCCTGGTTGAGGCTCGGGGCGAAAGGACCCAGTCCGGTCGTCCGAGAATCCGTCCACTGACGGCTTCGAACATGTCCCGGTAGGCATCCGTGGGACCGAAGTTCTCCGTGAATCCGTCGAACTCCAGGCTGGTCGCCTCGCGCCACGAAGTGAACGCATGTTCATCGGGTACGCGCAGTTGCGCTTGCGATCCACGGATGAGCAACCGTTGGGATTCGGGCATTGCGAAGGAGGCCACGATGGACGCCCGGGAACCGATGTCCAATTCCAGGCGAGCCTTGGTTGTTAGGTCCACTCCGGTTTCGCTCAGCACGCGCTCGATCTCCGGGCGGACGGAGAAGGGTGAGGGGATGCACCCGACCAACGCGTGCAGGGGATAGACACCTACGTCCAGCAGTGCGCCGCCGCCGAGAGCGGGATCGAGGCGATAGTTGCCCTCGGGCACCCCTTCGAAGGTGAAGGTTCCCAGGAAGTCCTCGATCTCGCCGAGGCTTCCAGTGCTCGCAAGTTCGACTATCCGCTGCATCCGCGGATGCCACATGGCCCACGCTGCTTCGACCAGTAGGACACCTGCCACTTCGGCTGCGGCGAAGGCCTCACGCGTCTGCACCGTTGAGAGGGTCAGCGGCTTTTCGCACAGAACGTGCTTGCCCGCGACGATTGCCTCGTGAATCCATGGAGCATGCTGATCGTTGGTCAATGCGATGTAGACCGCGTCGATCGATTCGTCGGCGAGGAGTTCGGAGTAGCTCCCATAGACGCGTTCAGGTTGCGCTCTTTCCGCACGGGAGATGTCGCGCGAGGCCACGCCGGCAAGACGCGCGCTTGGGGCATCGTGGATCGCTTGTGCGGTGGCCGTCTGGACTATCCAGCCCGCCCCCAGAATTCCCCAACGAACCGTCATGCGATGAGCTGCGGCACGACCGGTCGACCTAGATCCCTTGCTGACGCCTCGGCTGCCTCCATCACGGCCACCACATTCCGTGACTGCACGGGTGAGACTTGCATCGCTGTGCCGTCGGTCAAGTGGGCGGCGAGTTCCGCGTGGAACGTGAACGGCGTGACTGGATCCAGGGGGATCTCCCGGGAGTTGCCGGCGTTGTCGAACAAGAAGACGCGGGCGGGCAGATCGGCGACCGCTGGCTCGGCCGCGATATTCCATTCGGCGACGATTGCGCCTTCGGTGCCGAGCACATGGAACTTCGGCTTGCGCGCTGCCGCGAGGTCGGAGTGGATGAACGAGGCACGCCGACCGTCATCGAAGGTCACGATCACCTCAGCGTGATCAGCGTTGGTCACGTGATCCCATTTGCGTTTGTGGTTCAAGCCGGACACGTGCGCGACGGATGCGTCAAAGATGTTGAGAACTTGGTCCAGGTAATGCGAACCCCAGTCGAATATGGCACCGCCCGAGATGGCTGCGTCGGAATGCCAGTAGTCGCATGGCCTGGAATAACCTCCCACGAAACTTTCGTACGAGAACACCTCGCCGATCGCGCCTTCGCCGATCAAGCGCCGCATCGTCACGAAGTCCGGGTCGAAGCGTCGGTTCTGGTAGACGACCAGCGTGCGATCCCTCTCCGCGGCGAAGGCGAGAGCGGCGTCGCACTCGGTTGCCGTGAGGGCCATCGGCTTCTCCAGCACCACATGCAAGTCCCGCTCGAGAGCCTTCATCGCCCAGTCGTGGTGACTGTTCGGTGGTGTCGAGATCACCACGAGATCGATGAGGCCTGAATCGAGCATCGCCTGCGCATCGTCGAAGCCGATTACCTCTGGTGCCAGTTCGCGCGCGGCCTCGATGCGTTCAGGATTCGTATCGCATACGGCGGTGAGGACCAGACCCGGTGTGGCCTGCACTGCCTGGTTGTGCTCATGACCGATAGCTCCGTAGGCCAACAGCCCGACTCGCACATCCGACACACTCGACTCCAACGCTTATCGACTACGGGTGAACACAGGGACGTTAGCCGACACCTAGCGTCCGCGCGATCTGGCGTCCGGTGAAGCGCTGGCCCGCGGGGTTGGGGTGGAAGGCAGCCGAAGCGAAGGGACCGGTGAACGTCGTGACGCCGAACACCCAGGCATCCGACCCTGCACAGACCCCATGACCTGTCGTGGACTCACCCGATCCACCCCAGATCCCGTCCACGGGAGTCCAACCGAGGTTCGAGGTAGCGATGATCTGGCCGTTCAACGTTCCACTACTCGTGGACAGATCACGGGTCGAACCGCCGAAGGTGGTGAATCGGTAAGGGTTGGGGGCTTGCGGAACCAAGATCGTGTCGCGTGCCCACGAGAAGTCCGAACGCGAAAGCGTCAGGTAGCTGCACGGCTGCCCGATCGCCGATCGCGTGATGTCCGGATAGGTCAAGGGAAGTACGCGAGCACCCGGCGCCCGTTTCAACGGCGGGACGCGGGTGCCATCGGTCAATACGCAGTCATTCCCGCCGAGGCAGCCCGCGATCCGAGCATAGGCATCCGGGAGCCGTGCGGTAAGCGTCTGCACACCTTGCTGGACGTTGTCGAATCTGTTCAACGGTGGGGTCGTCGCGCGGGTGAGTGGGCAGTCCAGACTCAGCGCGCATGCGCTGAGGATCGAGGTGAAGCCGATGTCGTTTCCGCCTACCGAGAAGACGGCGATATCGATCGCGCGGTTACCGATCAGTTGCTGCACCTGTTGTATCTGACTCGAAGTCTGGCCGGCGCTTCGCTGCGGACCTAGCACGCCACTGTTCACCGTGGCGCCGGAGCACGACACGTCGATCAAGGTGACCGATGACTTCGATGAGGATTTCTCCAGAGCCAATGCCGCTTGGGCGGGGCCCGATCGCGTACTGCGATTGCACTGGTCATCGTCGTAGTACGGGTTGAAAGGCTGATCCGGGTTGTCGATCCACGCTTGGACGTTGCGCGGGTTGCCCTCACCGGAGGAGTAGGAATCCCCCAGCACGATGAATAGGTAGTCCTTGACCTCGGCGTCGATCCACGTGAACTCCGAGTCCACCCCGCGCCGCACCTCGAGCTTGAATCGGTACGAGCCCTCCTGCAAGCGAATGGTTCGGGTGCAGGTCTTCGACTTCAGGTCGCGCCACCGGATCCGTTCCACTTGCTTGTCACCGCGGTAGATGCGCCATTGGTACTGAGCGCCGCGCGAGTCGCACGCATCAAGCAGCACGGAGAATCCGCGCGGGTTCAGGTACCAAGATTGGCTTCCGCCGATCAGGCGTTCGGAGGGTTGTGCGATGCGATTCCCGGCACCGATGAACTTCCGCGCGGGTTCGGCACCGAGGGGCCGAGCTCGCGGAACACCGCCATCTCCGTCAATGAACCCGTCACCGTCGGCATCGCGCGATTGCGGCAGCATCGACCAGTCGCCGATCGCGCGGATGTCGGTTTCAGCTTGGGAAGTGGGTGCGCCGGCAATCAGCAAACCCAGGAGTCCGATGACTGCAGCGGCGCGACGCACGAGGCAACGGTAAGTGGAGGACGTAGGCGCCCTCGACGGGCCCTACGTTCAGGCAACGCGCATCGGCACCGGACCTCGAGCCCGGTACGTGGCGCGCGGCTCGGCCTTGGGAATGGGGTGGAGGGAGTCCGCTGGCAGCAGGC
>CAZQRR010000010.1:0-8217 GCA_964595675.1 uncultured Rubrivirga sp.
GCCCTCGGGCACGAGCGCGATGACGCGCTTGGGAACGGCCGCGGCCAGTTCGCGCGCGGAGATGCGGTCGGTGCGACTACTCAGTCGCAACCGGTCGGAGACGACGCTGACATCGACGCACCCCGCCCCGAATGCGTCCTCCAATGCCTGGAGCACCAAGTGGTGGGCATACTCGAGACGATCGACTTGCGCCAACGCAATCAGGTCGACCTCCGGCACTATCTGAGTCCGCGGACCGGCGACGTCGAGTACGAGTGCCTCGCACCCATCGTCCAGTGCGGCCCGTGCCGCATCGGGTCCGGAAACCGGAACCGGACGTGCGGTTGCGTCCCAGGCCATTAGCGCATCGAGGCCGCTGAAGGCCAAGAGTCCACGGCGACCATCGGACGCCACCATCGAGACCACCGACATGTCGCTGCTCTTGTCCATGGCGATGCCGTCGACGTACTCGAGCTCATCGGCCCGCGCGACCACGGCCACGAGTACTCGACCGCTTCCGAGGGCGCGGGTGAGTTCGGCGTGATCACAGGCATCGCGGATAGCTGAGTCGGGAGCGCCGTCGTCGCTTGCGAAGCGACCTGGGGTGACCAGTCGTCTGCCATGTCCCAGGCCATCAGTCGGCAGATCCCCGTGCACCACGCACGAACCCTAAGCGGAACAATCCACCGGTGAGGTCGACCTCCAGCACTTCCCCTAACGGCGCCGCTGCCCGCTCCACCGGCGCAATCCTCGCCGTGGTGGTGCTGGTCGCGCTCAATTTGCGCCTGGCACTGGCGAGCCTTCCGGCCGTGGCAACCTCGATCCAGGCCGAAACCGGCTGGAACGACGCGTTCATCGGAGCCCTCACGACCGTGCCCGTCCTGGCAATGGGCATTTTCGCACTGGGGGTCCCCCGCCTGGCCGAGCACGTAGGTCGGCGGGCTGCCGTGAGCGGGGCACTGGCGACCATGGCAATCGCGCTGCTCCTTCGGCTCCTGGGTGCAGTTGCGATCACGTTGTTCCTGTCTGCACTCCTGGCCGGTCTGGCGATCGCGATACTCGGCGGCTTGGTTCCGGGAATCGTCCGAGAGCAACTCTCCGGCTCTATGGGTATGGCAACGGCGCTATGGACCGCAGCCCTGATGGGTGGTGCCGCCTTGGGTGCCGCCTTGACCTTGCCACTGGCCGAACTCCTGGGCAGTTGGAACGCAGCCTTGGCCTTCTGGGCGCTTCCTGCTGTTGCCGGCCTCATCGCGTGGGTGAGCCTCGAACGCGGCAGCAAGGGTCACGATCGACCCGAACGGTTGGTCACCCTTCGCGAACTGCCCTGGCGCAGTCCTTTGGCGTGGGCGCTGACCGGCTTCATGATGCTGAACTCGATCGTCTTCTACAGCGCCCTCGCGTGGGTAGCTCCTTCGTACGAGGAGCGGGGCTACTCACCGCAGGTAGCTGGTGTCTTCTTCGGCATCTTCACCGCCTTCCAAGTCGTGGCCGCCTTCACGTGGCCTCGTTGGGCTCATCGCACCCGATACGTGCGCACCCTGTTCGCCGCGAGTGTGATCGGCAGCGCGGCAATGCTGCTTCTCATCGCTTTGATTCCGACGTTCCTCCCACCCGTCATCCTTGCGCTCTTCGCGTTCTGCCTAAGCGGAGGATTCGCGATGTCGCTCGGACTCTTGAGCGAGTACGCCGAGGACGCCGCGGGTGCCGCCCGCCTGACGGCCATGGCCTTCTTCGTGACCTACACCGTTGCGGCATCAGGTCCGTTCATCGCGGGACTGCTGATGGACACTTTCGCGTCGTGGGCAGTCGTCTACTCACTGCTGGCCGGTGTGACCATGTTGAAACTCGTGACGGTGCCGATGTTCAGGAAGGGCGCGAAACTCCGCTAGAGCCGGCAGGCGTGGATGTCCGTGACCAGGATGCCGCGCGCTCCGAGTTCGTAGAGCTCATCCATGACTCGGTGAACGTCGGTCGCCGGGACCATCGCGCGAACCGCCGACCAGGCTTGATCGTGCAACGGTGAAACGGTCGGAGATTCGATTCCCGGCGTGACGGCACATGCGCGGTCGAGGCGATCGTTGGGGATGTCGTAATCGACGAGGACGTACGACCGCGCGACCATGACTCCGTGCAGACGTCTGAGGAAAGTCTGGACCGCGGGGGAATCTTGCTGCGGGTCGTCGTGGCGGCAGACCACGATCGCTTCGGACTGCAAGATCGGTTCACCGATGACCTCCAACCCCGCTTGGCGCAAGGTCGTGCCGGTGGCCACGACGTCCGCCACTGCGTCCGCCACCCCGAGGGCCACGGCGTTTTCGACGGCCCCGTCTAGGCGTACCACCCGCGCTTCGATGCGGTTGTCCTGCAACCACTGGTCCAAGAGCCCTGCGTACGACGTGGCGATGCGAAGCCCCGACAGGTCGGCGACAGACGTCGCCGTGCCGGCAGGCACTGCGAGCCGGAACGTGGACGGTGCGAATCCCAAGGCAACGCGTTCGAGAGCCTCGGCCCCGGAATCGATGAGCATGTCCCGGCCTGTGATGCCCAGATCCAATGTGCCTTCGCCGACGTAGATCGCCACATCCTTGGGACGCAGGAAGTAGAACTCCACATCGTTGTCCGGATCGTGGACCACGAGGTCCCGCAGCCCGGCATTCTTCAGATAGCCGGCCTCGGTGAGCATCGATCGAGCCGGATCGGCCAACTGCCCCTTGTTCGGAACGGCTACACGCAACGTGGCCACTACAGCCTCCGGTACACGTCTTCGAGGCTCACGCCAGCGGCCAACATCATCACCTGCACGTGGTAGATGAGCTGCGCGATCTCCTCCGCCGCCCGCTCCGGGCCCTCGTGCTCGGCCGCCATCCACACTTCGGAGGCTTCCTCGACGACCTTCTTGCCCACGGCATGGATCCCCTGCGCAAGTAATGCGACAGTTCCGGAGTTCTCTTCACCAACAGCGGCCTTGTACCGCAGTTCGCTGTACAGGTCCTCGAAGCTCTTCACGGGGTTCAGCCTAGGTCCCCGACCCCAACGACTCACGCAGGTGAGCGGCTCGCTACTTGAGCAGCCGCCCGCGAACGCCGATGAGAACTACGAGGTCTGACGAATTTCCTTCAGCACCATCGCGGTCTGAAGGGAGCTCACCATGGCTTCGGCGCCCTTGTCCTCACGCGACTGGGGAAGCCCGGCGCGATCCAAAGCCTGCTGTTCGTCGTCGCAGGTGAGAAGTCCGAATCCCACCGGGACACCACTGTCCAAAGCCGCGCGGGTGAGTCCCTCGGTGGCAGCTGAGCACACGTATTCGAAATGCGGCGTACCACCTCGGATCACCACACCCAACGCGACGACCGCGTCGAACCGGCCGCTACGCGCACATTCGGCAACCACGACCGGCAGTTCGAAGGATCCGGGAACGCTGAATTCCTCCACCTGCGCTCCGGCCTGATCAGCGGCCCTGCGAGCACCGGCACGCAAACCATCCATCACCGTCACGTGCCATGAGGCCGCCACGATGGCGACCCGCAAGCCCGCGGCGTCGATCTCAAGGGTCGGTGCACCGGCGCCACTCATGCAGTTTCCCCTTCGTGCGTGTCAGCTGCTCGGGTGTCGGCACTTGTGGATTCGACGGGTACGTCGGAGGCGTACGAGTGCCCCATCCGTACGGCCTTGGTATCCAAGTAGCCGGCATTGTGCTCATTGGCATCGATGACGAGCGGAACACGCTCAGCGATCGACAATCCATAGCCTTCCAATCCCGCTCGCTTGGCAGGGTTGTTCGTGAGCAACCGCATGGACCTGATGCCCAAGTCGACCAGAATCTGTGCTCCCGTGCCGTAGTCCCGCGCATCCACGGGAAGCCCGAGTTCGACGTTGGCATCGACCGTGTCCAAACCTCGATCCTGCAACGCATACGCCCGGAGCTTGTCGAGCAATCCGATGCCCCGACCTTCGTGACCGCGGACGTAGAGCACGACGCCGCGACCCTCATGCGCTACTTGACGTAGGGCGGCGTGCAGTTGAGGACCGCAGTCACACCGCTGGGAACCCAGGACGTCACCGGTCAGACATTCGGAGTGGACGCGCACGAGCACGTTCTCACCGTCGCCGAGATCCCCGGCGACCATCGCCACGTGCTCGCTTCCGTCCATGTCGTCGCGGTAGGCAACTGCACGGAATTCCCCGAACTCCGTGGGCAAAGGGACATCGACCACGCGTGTTACCTGGGACTCACTGCGACGCCGGAAACGAATGAGATCGGCAATCGAGATGAGTACTAAGCCATGCTGGTCGCAGAACTCCCGACACTGGACGGCGTTCATCATGGTTCCGTCGTCGTTCACCATCTCGCACAGGGCCCCAGCCGCGTGCAGTCCTGCTAGGCGAGCGAGATCGACCGCCGCTTCGGTGTGACCAGCGCGGCGCAGGACCCCGCCCTCGACTGCCCGTAACGGAACGACGTGTCCGGGTCGGGTGAGCTCCCACGGCTCGGTTGCGGAGTCGGCCAGAACTTTGATGGTGCGGGCACGATCCTTGGCGGAGATGCCGGTGGTTTCCACATCCTTCGCATCGACGGTCACCGCGTAGGCGGTTCCTCGACGATCCTCGTTCACCGCGGCCATCGGCGGGAGTTCGAGGCGGTCGAGATCCTCACCCGTCATCCCGACGCAGATATAGCCCGATGTGTGACGGATCATGAAGGCCGTCAGCTCCGGCGTGGCCAACGAGGCCGCGAAAATCAAGTCCCCTTCGTTCTCGCGGTCTTCGTCGTCGATCACGACGATGGGTCGGCCGACCCGCAACTGCTCGACAGCCTGTTCGATGGTGTTGAGGGCAACACCATCTGGCTTTGCGGCAGGGAGTGGCTCGATCGTTCCCGCGGGTTCGACGGGCAGCAGCGATGAATCGTCCTCGGCGGCGAAGAGTTCGTCTGCTGGAATCATGGCCTGACCAGTTTCTCGACGTACTTTGCCAGTACATCGACCTCGATGTTCACGACGTCGTCCACCTCGCGCGTTCCGAGAGTCGTCTCAGCGAGCGTGGTGGGTATCAGTGACACGGAGAAGGTAGTGCTATCGACCGACACGATCGTCAACGATACGCCGTCGACGGTGATCGATCCCTTCTCCACCATGTAACGAGACAGATCCGCTGAGAGGCCGAATTCGATGACCGTCCAACGGTCCCCGGGTGTTATCGCACGCACCCTCGCAGTGCCATCCACGTGACCTTGCACGATGTGTCCACCCAATCGGCCATCCACCCGGGCCGCACGTTCGAGATTGACGCGATCGCCGACTGCCAAAGAACGCAAGGCCGTCCGCTCCAGGGTCTCCTTCATCACATCGGCCTCGAACCACCCGGCGTCGTGGTCGGCCACGGTCAAACAGATGCCGTTGACGCTGATCGATGCACCATGGGCCGCATCCGAGGTGACCTCGGGCGCATTGACGCGAATACGCAAGGAGTCGCCGTGGTCGACCATCTGGTCGACCACACCCATCTCCTCGACGATGCCGGTGAACATCAGGCGATCGCGTTCGCGACGGAATCTTGGCTGAAGGACATGCGCACGAGCACATCCTGGCCGAGCGTCGCGGTGTCTACGACAGTGGCTACCTTCCCGAGCGGTTCTCCTGGGGGTAGCGCCCGTGGACCCGAACCCACCCACACCCCGGCGATCAACCACACGAGTTCGTCCACGACACCAGCTTCGATGAATGCCCGGAGCACGGTGGGACCACCCTCCACGAGGACGTGTCGGACACCCCGCTCGTAGAGCTGGCCGAGCACCGAGGTCGGATCGTGGTCGTGGATCTGCAAGGTCGGGGCGCTGGAGTCGAGGATTCTTGCCTGGCTGGGCAGCGGCGATCGACCGACTACGACTCGAAGTGGTTGGCCGCTCACCGGAACGGGCACGTGCCGGACCGTGAGTTGCGGATCGTCCGTTCGCACCGTGCCGGTTCCCACGAGTACCGCCTGGACCCGCGCCCGCAGCCCATGGGAGAACTCATTGGCCTGCACACCGGTCAACTGCACGGGTTCACCACCAGGACCGGCTACTCGACCATCGAGGCTGATGGCGCATTTGGCCGTGACGAAGGGAAGGCCACGCGCGGTCGCGATGGTCCATTCCCGATTGATCTCCCACGCTTGGCTTTCGAGCACACCACCCACCACCTCCATCCCTGCCGCTTGCAGTTCGCGAGCACCGCCACCGGCGTTGGCACTGGGATCGCTCTGCGCGAATACCACCCGGCTCACGCCCGCATCGATCAACGCTTGCGTACATGGTCCGGTCCGTCCCTGGTGCCTGCAGGGCTCCAAGGTCACCACCGCGGTGCCACCGCGTGCTCGCTCACCGGCGCTACGCAATGCCATGACTTCGGCGTGCGCCGTGCCCGCACCTTCGTGCCAGCCTTCCGCGGCCACCTCGCCGCGCGCGTCGAGGATCACGCAGCCGACTCGAGGGTTCTCACCTCGCGGGGCGCGAGGATCGGAGGCCAAGCCCAACGCCCGTTCCATGTAGTGATCCCACACGCCCGGGTCCTGCGCATTCACAGGCGGTGACTCCATCAGCGGGCTGCGGCAGCGAGGGACCGCAGGTTTTCGACCATGCGCGCCGGGTCGTCGGCGCCGAACACCGCGGATCCCGCCACGAACACGTTCGCTCCGGCTTCGGCGCATCGTTCGATGGTGTCGGGTCCGACGCCACCGTCCACCTGCACCCACACGTCGCCATCACTGCGGTCGGCAAGGCGCCGCGCTCGGGTGACCTTCTCCAGCATGTCCGCCATGAAGGACTGGCCGCCGAAGCCCGGTTCGACGGTCATCACCAAGATCATGTCGAGACGATCACCGAGGGCATCGACGCCATCGAGGTCGGTGCCCGGCTTCACGGCCACCCCGACCCGTGCACCTCCCTGTCGGATATCGGCGCAGATGCGGGCCGGGTCGCGCGCAGATTCGATATGGAACGTCACGCTGTAGGCACCGGCGTTCGCATACGAAGGCGCCCAACGGTCAGGATCATCGATCATCAGGTGGCAATCGGCTCGGATGGAGGTATTGCGGATTAACGGCTCGATCACGGGCAGCCCGAACGTCAAATTCGGAACGAAGTGGTTGTCCATGACGTCGAGATGGATCATGTCCGCCACCGCAGCGATCCTCTCCACCTCCGAGGTGAGTCGGGACAGGTCTGCATTCAACACACTCGGGGAGATGAGAGCATCCGTCGCCACGCGCTCAGGGTACGCGCTCGAGGAACTCACTCAGAGTGCGTGCTCAGGGTGCGCACTCGGGTAGTCGTCAGGCCGGGACAGGCTCACGGTCTGTGGCCAGTGCAGTCCTAGGGTGGGCACGTGCCCGAGCCTTCGCAGCAAGCACTCGAATCAGCGCTCCAATCAGCCATGGATGAGCGCTTCGCTGCCGCACTCGCCGTTGCACGGTCAGCAGGCCGCCTTGCCCACGAATACTTCGAACGTGCCTCGACTTTGGAGATCGAACACAAGGGTGCGCAGGATCTCGTCAGCGAGGCTGATCGGGAAACCGAGCGACTCATCACCCGCGAACTGCTCGAAGCGTTTCCCGGCGATGCTTTCGTGGGCGAGGAGCACGGCCGGACGACCGGAGAAATCGACGCCGGAACCTGGGTAGTCGACCCCATCGACGGGACACAGCCGTTCCTTCTCGGACTTCCGTCATGGTGTATCTCCATCGCCTACGTCTTCGCGGACAAGGTGCGCCTGGGAGTGATCCACAGTCCGGTCACCGGAGAAATCTTCGCTGCACAGCACGGCTGTGGTGCCACCAAGAACGGCCATCCCATACATGTCCGTTCGGCTACGTCGCTGGGCGATGGCATCACCGGCGTGGGTTGTTCACCACGCACAAAGCCCGATGAGCTAGCCGAGATCATGCGGCGCCTGCTCTCCGCCGGCGGGATGTACCACCGCACGGGTTCAGGGGCATTGAACCTCGCCTACGTGGCCGCCGGGCACCACATCGGTTATGTGGAGACCTACATCCATGCATGGGACTGCCTCGCAGCCGTGTGCCTGATCGAGGAAGCAGGCGGAACGGTCTCGCCATTCCTCGCGGACTACGGAGTTGCAGGTGCTGGCCGACTCATCGCCGGATCCCCCGACGTCTACAACGCACTTGTTTCGCTGCTCCCCGAATAGTTCGGTCCCCTAACACCCGCCGTGCTCATCGTCGGCGGGCTCACACCCG
>CAZQRR010000010.1:8317-17922 GCA_964595675.1 uncultured Rubrivirga sp.
GAATAGTTCGGTCCCCTAACACCCGCCGTGCTCATCGTCGGCGGGCTCACACCCGTCGTGCTCATCGTCGGCGGGCTCACACCCGCCGAAGCAGCGAGATGTGCATCGCGTCCGTCTCGTGCAGATGCGGCCACAACTGGGCATGCGGCCCGGGCCCAAGATCGGGTACCTGCGGCATATGAGGACGCGCATCGAGGATCTCGATGTCCTCTCGATGAAGCAGCACCTCGTCGACTACGTCGATGGTTTCCGCGATGTGGGGTGAGCACGTGACGTACGCCAATACACCACCACTGCGCAGCGACGACAGGCCCACATCCAAGAGTCGACGCTGCAAGGACGTCAGGTCGGCAACGTCCGACTCCCGGCGTCGCCATCGAGCTTCCGGACGCCGACGAAGTGCCCCCAGACCGGTGCATGGTGCATCGAGCAGGATGCGATCGAAGAAACGACTCCCCCACGGTCGCGTCGTGGCATCGCCGACGATGATGTCAACGCGTTTTGCATCGATAGCTGCACCGATGAGTCGCCGCACTAGCTCGGCGCGATGCTCGTGCAACTCGACGGCCACGAACTCAACACCGACTCTCTCGGCCGCATCGGCGAGGAGGGCCGCCTTGCCCCCAGGACCGGCACACATGTCGAGCCATGCTGATTCCGGTGGGGAGACTGCAACGTCGAGTAAGGCTTGAACCACCAGTTGGCTGCCTTCGTCCTGAACTATCGCCCGATGTTCCTTGACAGCCGGCACCTGACTCGGGAGCCCCGATTCGACGATGGCAGCGATCGGCGACCACCGCCCGGGACGCACACCGGACTCGTTCTCCAACCCCTCTTCACGCGTTCTCTCTTCACGCGTTCCCCCACGCGCTCCCTCAAGAAGGGCGATGGTCGGTCGGCTCGGCTCGTTGTCAGCCAGCAGCGCTGCTCGTACCTGGTCATCGGTCACCGTGACACCTTCATGAACCTGCAGGGCCTGACGGATGGCCGACACGATCCACTGCGGATGGGATGTCAGCGTGGCCAACGCGGCATCACTGGATCGTCCGCCAGCCAGGGATGCGGCGATGTCCTGCTCCCACTGCTCGAGGGAGCGCCGACTCACTGCCCGCAGGACACCATTGACGAATCCGATGCGACCGGCGTCCTGATAGCCGATGGATTTGGCCAACTCACACGAGGAATCGACGGCGGCATGGTCGGGCACACGCATCGACAGCAATTGGTGGATCCCCAACCGCACGACGTCCACGAGTTGCGGATCGACCTCGCTCCACGGTCGCGCCGAACACTGTCCGGCTATGGCGTCGTACAAGCCCTGCCAGCGCAAGGTTCCGTAGGCCAGGTCCGTGGCGAATGCTGCGTCCCGCCCGGTGAGTTCGTGACGCGCGAGGATGCGAGGCCACACGAGATTGGCGTAGGCGTCGTCCTGCCTCACCGCGGTGAGGAGTTCGTAGGCAGCCTGACGGGCCTGATCGATCACTGGTCGAATCCCTCGGGAACGACGCCGCGGAAACCACGCGCCCAATCAGGCGCCGGCATCGCCTTCTTACCCATCGGCTGCACCCACCCCAGTTCCAGGTAGCCGCCCTGAGCGCCGACTCGCACCGCCGATTTCTCGGCGGTTATCCGCCCCGGTTGGGCTTGGGGATCGATCACCACGCTGGCGGGGGGACCGATACGCAGTCGATTGCCGTCGATGAGCGACCACGCTCCCGGCTCCGGAGTGCAGGCTCGGATCCAACGGTCGACCTCACCGACCGGTCGGCTCCAATCGACTCGGGCATCCCGGGCAGTGATGCGTGACGCATACGTCGCACCATCGACGGGTTGCTCACTCGGTGTGATGGAACCACCGGTGAGGCCATCCACGGTCATGACGACCAGCCGCGCCGCAACATCGGCCAAACGCGCCAACAACGCACCGGCCTCCTCCCGATCGCCGATGTCGGTGGGTGGTGACTGCATCAGAATCGGGCCAGTGTCCAGACCCTCCTCTATCCGGAAGGTCGTGACCGCAATCGTTCGGTCGCCGTGCGCGATCGCGCGTTGGACCGGAGCTGCGCCTCGCCATCGCGGCAGCGCCGAGAAGTGCGCGTTGATCCACCCCAACCGTGGAATTTCCAACAAAGAGGTGGGAATCAGTAGTCCGAACGCCACCACCACGACGATGTCGGCATTCCATCCGTGCAGCGCATCGAGCACCGCTCGGTCCTTCAGACTTGCCGGTTTGATCGTCGGCAGCGCCAATTTCTCCGCAGCATCGCAAACCGCGCTGGGTTTGAGGTGTCGACCTCGTCCAGCAGGTGCATCCGGACGAGTGATGACTCCGACCACGTCGTGCTCGGATTCCACGAGCGCCTCGAGCGTGGGGACCGCAACGTTCGGCGTGCCCGCGAAGACGACCCGCAGGCCCGTCACAGCCACCGAGACGACTGAGCGTGCGGGCTGATCTTGACTGCCACCGGATCCACGCCGAACCAGTCCGATTCGCGGATCGCCTTCATCGCCTCTTTACGAGTCTCCGGATCGAGGCGCTCGATGAACAAGATCCCATCGAGATGGTCCGTTTCGTGCTGCACGCATCTGGCGAGCAGGTCGCTTCCTTCGAGGGTCACCGGCTCGCCGTACATGTTCATGCCCTTGGCCACAACACGCTTGGCCCGTGCGCACTCGAAAGCCAGCCCGGGGACGGACAGGCAGCCTTCCTCCCCCTCCTGCATCTCCTCAGACAGGTCGAGGGTCGGATTGACCAGATGTCCGAGTTCGTCGTCGACCCAATAGGTGAATACCCGCAGCGAGACACCCAACTGGGGAGCAGCGAGTCCCACGCCCGGCGCATCGCGCATGGTGTCCGTCAAGTCTTGGACGAGTTTGTGCAATTCCTTATCGAAGTCAACGACCTCCGCAGCAGGCGTGCGAAGAACGGGATCTCCGAACAACCGGATGGGAATCACACTCACGGGCGTGAGTCTAGAACTGCGGCCTGCATGCGAGATATCCCGACTACATATCTCGCGGGTCCATTCGCACTCGCACATCACGAATATTCGATTCACCCACCGAAGCCGTTCGTAATGCGCCGGCCAAGTCCCGGGTCAGGACGCTGCCCTGCGCCCGCGGAACAACCAGGTAGCTGCGCACCTGCGAAGCACGCTCCACCTCCACCGGGCCCAGCACCCGGTGCTTGGCGCCGATGCTTCGCTCGAGGGCGGCCACGGCGCTCGAGGGTCCGGTCAGTTCCGCGATACGACTGGCTGGGGGTAGCCCGACTGCAATGCGCTCATCGAGTTCTCGTTCGGCGAACCATCGGGAGTCCCACCTGGTGAGTGCTTGGACTTCGGGTGCAGAAGGATCGGCGACGACGCACACCGAGCCCCCGGATCCGATGAGGCGCACCGCAGCGAACCATCGGCGCACGAGTTGTTCCCCAGCGGCGAGCGAGGGGACAGCAGCGCGTGCGTCCAGGAGTACTACCGCTCGATACCCGCCCTCCGCCCGAGGTTCCGCGCCGGGCGTCGCAATGACCAATGCCGGCGTGCGCGGTACCTCGCGAACTATGCGGTCGGCTTCGGACCACACGACGGGAATACCCGGGAAGGCGCGCCCCAACTCCTCGGCCGTTCGGCCGGCTCCGATGCTCAATGCCCGAAGATGTGAGCAACCGCAGGACGGGCACTTCCAATCCCCCGCCAGTCGGCCACACCTCGAGCATCGGGCGATGGAGTGACCGGACGTGACCTGGATTGCTCCTCGACACGCATCGTCGGCACACAGTGCCGGGGCCCGGCAGTCTCGGCAGGCGAGTCCGGGGACATAGCCACGGCGCATGACCTGGACGAGCACCGGTCCTTGGTCGAGTCCTTCGCGAGCGACATCCCAAGCGAGGGATGGAATGCGTGCGGCCTTCGCTGCCGGATCGCGGGCAACCTCGCGATCGTCGATGGCCCGGACCGTCCACCCTTCAGGACGCTGCGGTTCGACACTTCGCGCCCACCCCGAGCGACACCACCACTGCGTGGCGACCGAGCGCGCAGGAGCCCCCACGTACAGGTCGCAGCCGCTCAGGTGTGAGCGAAGAGCAGCAACCTCGCGGACGTCCCAATACGGGGCGTGGGGATCTCGGTAGACGTCGTCGCCGTCATCCCACACGATCACTGCACCGAGATCGGCCACCGGTGCGAACACCGTCGAACGGGTGCCCAGCACTACCCCGGCTCGACCGGTGCGGGCGCGCAGGAACTCGCGATAGCGGCGCTCGGGACCGGCGTCCGCGCTCAACTCCGCGACATCATCGGCAGGCACGGTCGCGCTCAGTGCTGCGCGCACTGCACTCACATCCGCGGCATCGGGAAGAACCACCACCACGCCTTCGCCACGACGGCGGTATCGAGCCACGAGGTCGGCGATCTCCACGGCCATGTCGCTGCTCGGTGCGGACGACCACACGATCCGTGCCGGATCCTCCATCGATTCCGGCCAGGTGTAGTCGAGCCACACCTGAGGATCAGCAGGAGCGACCTGACCGGGATCGAACGACGACTCCGCTGAGGTCAGCACGGCCTTCTCGGCCCGCGCATGTCGACCCGGTACGGCAGCGCGAACCACATCCCAGAAGGTGCCCACGAAACGCTCGGCCACCTTCTGCACCAATTCCAAAGTCTCCGCGGTCAACGGCGGAACGGCATCCACGACTCGTTCGATCGGGCGCGGTGAGTCGACATCGGCCACGTCCACGCGCTCGACGACGTAGGCGTCGCGCAACCGTCCGGAGAACCGCACTCGAACCCTGGCCCCGGGAAGTGCGGTGTCGGACCACTCATCGGGAACGGAATAGTCGAAATCCCGATCCAGATGCATGATCGGAAGGTCGACGCGCACCCGCGCGATCGGACCCCGCGAGCCCACCGGGGGCTGTGTCATCTCATCCGGATCAGACACCCGCGAGGCTAGACACCCGAAGCGGCGCGCAGTGCGTCTGCACGCTCAGTGCTCTCCCACGTGAAGGTGGGGCCTACCGCCGAGCGCTTGGCCGGATCATCGGAGTCCAGTAGTTGATTCACGCCCTGGGGGCGACCGAAGTGGCCGTAGGCACTCGTCACTCGGTAGATCGGGCGAAGTAGATCCAGGTCCCGGATGATCGCTGCAGGCCGGAGGTCGAAGACCTCGAGAACTGCGCGTTGGATCTCCTCATCACTCACCACACCGGTTCCGAATGTTTCCACGAAGACACCCACCGGGTGCGAAACGCCGATTGCGTAGGCGACCTGCACCTCGCAGCGCGTGGCAAGACCCGAGGCGACGACGTTCTTGGCGACCCAACGCATCGCGTAGGTAGCAGATCGGTCGACCTTCGAAGGATCCTTGCCGGAGAATGCGCCTCCGCCGTGACGTGCCATGCCGCCGTAGGTGTCCACGATGATCTTGCGTCCGGTGAGACCGGCATCACCCATCGGGCCACCGACCTCGAAACGTCCCGTCGGATTGACCAACAAGCGGTAGTCGCTGCTGTCGATGTCGAAGGTTGCCAAGATCGGTTCGACCACGTGTTTGCGGATATCAGGTGAGAGCGTTCCATCCAAACTGACATCGGCCGCATGTTGGCTGCTGACCACGATGGTGTCGACCCCCAACGGACGGTCGTCTTCGTCGTAGCGGATGGTGACCTGCGTCTTGCCATCCGGGCGCAGGTAGTCGAGCGTTCCGTCCTTCCGCACCGCAGTGAGCTGTTCGGCCAACCTATGTGCCATGGAGATGGGCAGCGGCATCAAATCGGGGGTGTCGGTGCACGCGTAACCGAACATCAGACCTTGATCGCCGGCACCTTGTCGGTCGAGCGGATCGGTGCTGCCGTCGGCTCGCTCCTCGTATGCGTCGTCGACACCTTGGGCGATGTCCGGAGACTGCTTGCCGATCGACACGCTGATGCCGCAGGACTCTCCGTCGAAACCCTTGACCGAGGAGTCGTAACCGATGCCGATGACCGCCTGGCGCACCAGGTTCATGACGTCGGCGAATCCCTCCGTGGTCACCTCGCCCGCGACGTGCACCTGGCCGGTGGTGAGCATCGTCTCCACCGCGACACGACTCGTGGGGTCTTGGCGCAGGAGGTCATCGAGGATCGAATCACTGATTTGATCGGCCATTTTGTCCGGATGACCCTCGGTCACCGACTCAGATGTGAACAAGCGATTCGCCACGGAACTCCCCTAATCGGCTCTACTGCTGCGGGGCGACTTCGCCCCGATGCGGACGAGGCAGTCTATCGATCGGTGCCCATGCGAGACCTGAGGGACGGCGCGAGCGTGTCCCACAAAGCGTGTGCTGCGTCGGCTTTGTCGACATCCACCACGTCGACTTCCAGGCCATCGATCCCGACGATGACGATCGACGTCGAATCCTGGCCGAAGACCGCTCCATCGGTGATGGCATTGGCCACCAGATAGTCGCAACCCTTTCGCGTCAACTTGGCACGTGCTCGATCGGCGAGGTTCTCGTCCGGGCTAGGTGCCTCCGCGGCGAAACCGACGATGAGCGGGATCGCGGACGAGCCACGTTTGGCGACCAACTCCGCGAGCACGTCCGGCGTTCGCTCCAACGGAAGGTCCGGAACTCGACCCTCGGTAAGTCCCTCCTTGGTGATCTTTCCCGCCGGTGTATCCGCGGGACGGAAGTCGGCCACGGCTGCGGCCATCACGAGAATCTGCGGTGACTGTTCGGCTACGAGTGCATGCATCGCTTCACGCATCTGCTCGGCGGTCGATACTCGAACTACCGAGCAACCGGCGGGGATGGGCTCGTCCACGCTTCCCACCACAGCGGTGACCTCAGCGCCGCGGCTCAATGCCGTTCGAATGAGGGCGAACCCCTGTTTGCCGCTGCTGCGATTACCGAGGAAGCGAACGTCGTCCCATGGTTCACGGGTTCCCCCCGCACTGATAACGACGCGCACCCCCACCAGGTCCGCAGTCACGGGGGCACCCAACGCAGATCGACGCACAACATCGAGGGCAAGATCGGCGATCCGCTCGGGGTCGGGCAACCTTCCCGGTCCGGAGTCGGCGCCGGTGAGGCGGCCGACTGCGGGTTCGAGCACGATCACACCGCGCGAACGAAGGGTCGCGACATTCGCCTTCGTTGCAGGGTGCTCCCACATCTCGGTGTGCATAGCCGGAGCGACGATCACCGGGCAGTGCGCGGTCAGCAGGACGTTCGTCAGAAGATCACTGGCCATCCCGTGCGAGGCACGAGCCAGGAAATCCGCCGTGGCAGGAGCGACCACCACCAGATCTGCGTTCTGACCGAGTGAGACGTGGCGGACCCGATCCGTGGAGGTCCACACATCAACCGCAACGGGATTGCCCGAGAGAGCCGCCCAGGTGGGTTCCCCGACGAAACGAAGAGCAGCTTGGGTGGGAACCACCGTCACGTCGAGCCCGGATTCGCGAAGTGACCGAAGGAGCTCGACCGCCTTGTAGGCGGCGATGCCCCCCGTAACGCCCAGGACCACAGAGGTCATGGCGTGAGTACTTCCTACTCGGTTTCCTCGCCGGCTGCGGCCTCTTCAACCACTGCGAGTTCATCGACCGCAGCGAAAGGGTCCACCGGCGCCGCCGGCGCTGCCGCCGCGGATTCGGCCTCGGCCGCCGCTACGGCGGGATCGTAGGGCTCGGAGGTGAGCAGCCCGGCATCGATTTCACGCAGGGCGATGGACAACGGCTTCTCTTGCACGTACGTCTCCACCAGCGGCCCCACGTACTCCAAGAGACCCTCGCCCAGCTGGGAGTAGTAGGCGTTGATCTGGCGGGCTCGCTTGGCGGCGTAGCTCACCAGTGAGTACTTGGAATCGGTCTTCTCCAGAAGATCATCGATGGAGGGGTAGGTGATGCCCTCAGGTTGGGAAGTCACAGATCACGCCTCATTCACTACTCATGTGGAATCGCCACGTGCGTTCGTCGCGCGGATTCACCACTTAGCCGGCCTCGCCGGCTGATCCCGACAAGCCCGCGGAGTCTATCAAGGCCGACGCGCACGCCTGGATATCGGCATTGACGAGCACGTGGTCGAACTCCCCCGCAGCGGCCAACTCCTCCTGGGCCGCCTGGAGCCGAGCCGCCATGGCGACCGGGTCCTCGGTGCCCCTCCCCGCTAGCCGTGACCGCAATTCCTCGATGCTGGGTGGCGCGATGAAGATCAAAATGGCATCGGGGGATGCCTGGCGCACTTGGCGCGCGCCTTGCACCTCGATCTCCAACAGCACCGGCCGCCCGAGCCCGCGGTGCTTCGTCACTGCCTGCTTCGGGGTTCCGTATCGATTGCCCGCGAACTCCGCCCATTCCAAGAGTCCGTCTGCGGTGATGAGTGCGTCGAATTCATCGTCGCTGGTGAAGTAGTACTCGACGCCATCGGCTTCCCCGGGTCGAGGGGGTCGCGTGGTAGCCGATACCGACAACCAGATATCCGGTCGCCGGCGCAGCACCTCGGCCACCACCGTGCTCTTGCCCACGCCCGAGGGTCCGCTCACCACGACCAGCGGCGCCTTCGCGCTACTCATGTCCGAATCCTCGCAGCACCAGCAGCCTTGTCTTCGCGTGCGGTGAGGGCGCGAATGAGATCAGCGCGTTGGCGGGCACTTAGTCCACGAACACGACGCGTCGGGGCGATACCCACCGTCTCCATGATCGATGCACAGCGGGTGGGACCGATGCCGGGCACCGAGCACAGCAGATCTCGTACTCGCATGCGTCCATGGGGCCCTTCGGGAGATTCCAAGATCTCCTTGGCTGAGGTGACACCCTGACGCACGGACCGCCGAATGGCGGCGATCTCTTGACGGGATGCAAGCGCTGCGGCTCGGGCTTCGTCGCGCTGTTCGTCGGTCAACAGCGGCGGTGTCATGGGCGATCGCACTCGGCGGCGATGGCGCGGGCGGCTTCACCTGGGTCGAACGCCGCGGTGATGGGCCTACCGATGACGAGCAGATCCGCACCGTCGTCGAGGGCCTGCCGCGGGGTGGCCGATCGCCTTTGGTCGTGTGTGTCTGCCCCCACCGGCCGGACCCCCGGGGTGATGAGGTGCACGTCACCTGGAACCACCGATCGCACGACACCGACCTCCTGCGGCGAGCACACGATGGCCCGAGCTCCGGACTCCACTGCGATGAGTGCCCAACGTTGCACGATCTCCTGGGGTGAGCCCTGGATGCCTAGTGCAGCCGTCATCTCGGCATCCAAACTCGTCAGGACGGTCACCGCGACGATCCGCGTTTCGGGCAATGCGGTAGCGGCTGCCTCGATCATGGCCGGACCGCCGGCTGCATGCACCGTCAGATACGTGGGCTGCAGGGATGCGAGTGCTCGCGCGGCGCCGGCCACCGTTGCCGGAATGTCGTGCAATTTCATGTCCACGAAGATGTCGATGTCGGGGCTGCCGGCCTGCGCAGCACTGTCACGCGCGGTCTGCACGCTGCGGTGCCCGTCGCGACAGAACACCTCCAACCCGACCTTCAAGCAGGACACGGTGGGAGCGACCGCTTGCACCCAGATTCGCAATGTGTCGAGGTCTGGCGCATCGAGCGCTACCGCGATGGGTGCCTTCGTCACGTC
>CAZQRR010000010.1:18022-22198 GCA_964595675.1 uncultured Rubrivirga sp.
TCGTCACGTCTTCTCCGTTCACATGATCCGCACTTTCATGATCCGCACTCACTCAGAGATGAAGTCCCAGTCATCGAAGGCATCCGCGGCATTTGAACCGTTCGCAGTTGCGTTCGCAGTCGAACTGGAATCCTGGGGACGGTGGGCATAACTGATGGCATCGGTGAGCGCGAGTAGACCTCGCTCGGCCAGCAGGTCCGCTAGTTCCGCGTGAATCCGCACCGGAGCACTGGGGTCGTTGAATACCGCCGTACCGACGGAGACCGCGTTGGCCCCCGCGAGGACGAATTCCAAAGCATCGCGTCCACTTCGGATACCGCCCATCCCGATGATGGGGATGTCGGGAAACGCTTGACGGACTTGCCACACACAGCGCACCGCAACCGGACGTACTGCCGGACCGGACAGGCCGCCGGTGATCCCCGCAAGAGCAGGACGCATGGTCGTGGTGTCGATGACCATGCCCAGGAGCGTGTTGATCAAGGACAGTCCGGTCGCACCGGCCCGAATGACGGAGTCGGCGATCTCGACGATGTCCGTTACGTCCGGCGACAACTTGGCGAAGATCGGCATCCGGGAATCGCTGCTTCGCCGAACGGCCTGGATGACCTGGGCGGCAGTTTCGCTCCGACACGCGAATACCTGCCCACGATCGGCCACGTTCGGACACGAGATGTTCACCTCGAGGGCCTCGAAACCACCCACGCTGCGCAACCTCGTGGCCAAACGTGCGTATTCGTCGACTGTCTCGCCAGCGATCGAGACGATCGTGCGAGCACCCCTGCTCACCAACCATGCAAGATCTTGTTCGATGAACGCGTCGATACCAGGACCTTGCAGCCCGATCGAGTTGAGCATTCCGCTCGGAGTCTCCGCCATGCGAGGCGTGGCCCGACCAGCGCGAGGTTTGAGCATGATGCTCTTGGTCACCACCGCACCCAGTTGCGTGATGTCCATGAAGGCGTCGAGTTCGCGACCGGCCGCTGCGCAACCGGAGGCAGTGAGCACCGGACTCGGCAGGGAGACACCGGCCAACTCCGTCCGCATATCCACGACCTGGCCCTTACGGCCCTTGCCCTGTCGGTCTGGACCCCCTGTGATCAGTGCCCGGCTCATCGGTTGATCTCCTGATCGGGTGCTCCGAGCGCATCCGCGGGGACGGTTCCGATTTCCCGCCAGCGCACGCGATCGCCCCGGAAGACCGGACCGTCGATGCACGAGCGCACCATCCGCGTCTGACCATCGTCGCCCACGACGGGCAGCACACAGGTCATACACACTCCGATGCCGCAGGCCATGGATTCCTCGACCGCACATTGACTGAAAACACGACGCTTGGTGGAGATACGTGCCACTTCAGCGAGCATCGGCATCGGCCCGCAGGCGTAGACCACGTCGGTGCCCGAGCGGTCCATGATGTCTCCCAGCACATCCGTGACCCGACCACGCACGCCCGCACTTCCATCATCGGTGGTGATCGTCAGAGACGATGCCAGCCGTTTGAGTTCGAGAACACCGAAGAGTTTGGCTTCCGTCGAAGCGCCGACCACCATGTCCACGCGGCAACCTCGATCGCGAAGGTCCTGAGCCAGCATGAACAGTGGTGCACTGCCGTATCCCCCGCCCACCAGTACGCACGAGACCCCCTGTTTCGGCAACGAGAACGGCTGACCGAGTGGTCCGACCAGGCTCACGACGTCATGTCGACGACGTTCCGACAGCCACTTGGTGCCGCGCCCCTGCACGGAAACCGCGATGTCCAACGTGCCGCCGTACACGCCCCGTGATGCGACCTGATGGATCGCGAAGGCCCGTCGCAACACCATGCTGGACTCCTCGCCACCCATCGCCAGTGTCACGAAGTGACCCGGGCGTGCTGTCTCGGAGATGCCAGGTGCCGTGAGTGACAGCACGTGGTACTCGCCGACACGTCGGTTGTCGAGAACTTCGGACAGAATCTGCTCGGGCATCAGATTCCCGCCTGTTCTTGCTTGTGACGCAGTACCTCGAGTGCCGCGGCGTGCTCCTGCAGTGAACGAACCCCCACATCGGCGGAAACCAGTGCGTCGATTCCCTGCACGGCCGCACTGAGCCCCTGGACGGTGGTGACGCACGGCACGCCCATCGTGACGGCGGCGGTACGGATTTCGTAGCCGTCCACCCGCGGTCCAACGCCATAGGGAGTGTTGATGATCAGATCGATCTGGCCGTCCATGATGACGTCGACCGTCGTGCGGACACCGTCCGAACCGGGCCCCTCGTGCTGCTTGCGTAGCACCTCGGCCGCGATCCCGTTACGGCGCAGGACGTCGGCCGTTCCCTGGGTCGCCAAGATCCGAAAGCCGAGGTCGGCCAGGCGCTTGATCGGGAGCACGGCCGCCCGCTTGTCGCGATTGGCCAAGGAGACGAAAGCAGTTCCACCCACCGGAAGACCGCCGCTGAAGGCTCCCTGCTGTGATTTGGCGAAGGCGACGCCGAAGGAATCGTCGATTCCCATCACCTCACCGGTCGAGCGCATTTCCGGACCGAGCACCGAATCGACTCCGTGGAAGCGGCCGAACGGGAGCACCGCCTCCTTTACGGCGATGGCACTGCCGACCGGCAGCGTCCCCCCATCCCCGTGCGCGGGTAGCAGTCCTTCGCGGCGCAGATCGCCGATGCTCTCTCCGAGCATGATGCGGGCAGCGGCCTTGGCCACTTGCACACCGGTGGCCTTGGATACGAAGGGCACCGTTCGGGACGCACGCGGGTTCGCTTCGAGGACGAACAAGGTGTCCTGGGCCAGCGCGAACTGGACGTTCAGCAGTCCTCGCACTCCAACACCCTTCGCGATGCCCAAGGTGGACTCACGGATCCGTTCGATATCCGCAGCCCCCAAGGTGATGGGCGGTAGCGCGCAGGCCGAGTCACCCGAGTGGATGCCCGCCTCCTCGATGTGCTCCATGACCCCGGCGAGGTACAACTCCTCACCGTCGTACAGGGCGTCGACGTCGATTTCGATCGCGTCATCGAGGAAACGGTCCACGAGGACCGGGTGCTCGCTGGCGATGTCCGTGGAGCGCCGGAGGTAGTCCTCGAGCATGGCGTCGTCGTAGACGATCTCCATTCCCCGACCACCGAGGACGTAACTGGGTCGAACCAGGACCGGATATCCGACTCGCGCAGCGATGGCCTGGGCCTCTTCGAAGGACCGGGCGGTTCCATGTTCGGGCGCGGGCAGTCCGGCGCGTGCCAACACCTCGCCGAAGGCGCCACGCTCCTCCGCCAGGTGGATCGCCTCGGGACTTGTGCCCACGATGGGAACGCCAAGATCGGCGAGTCGACGAGCCAAGCCCAACGGTGTTTGACCACCGAGTTGCACGATCACGCCCGCGACCCGTCCGCGCTGCTGTTCGACGTGCACTACCTCGAGAACGTCCTCGCAGGTGAGGGGTTCGAAGTAGAGCCGATCGGAGGTGTCGTAGTCGGTCGAGACGGTTTCCGGATTGCAGTTCACCATGATCGTCTCGTATCCGGCATCCGATAGTGCGAGCGCGGCGTGGACGCAGGAGTAATCGAACTCGATCCCTTGACCGATGCGGTTGGGCCCTGAGCCCAGGATGATCACCTTGTCGCGATCGGATGGATGGGCTTCGTTCTCTTCGTCGTAACAGGAGTAGTGGTACGGCGTGGAGGCTTCGAATTCAGCTGCGCACGTATCCACCGTCTTGTAGACAGGACGCACGCTCCACGAATGCCGCAAATCCCGAACTTCGTCTTCCGATAGACCACGCAACTGGGCGATCTGTTCGTCGCTGAAGCCCATCTGCTTGGCCTCGGTTAGCAGATCCCGCTCCAAGGTGACCGCGGTCTTGATCCGATCCGCGAGTTCGTTGATCTGCGAGATCTGATCGAGGAACCACGGATCGATGCCCGTGGCCTCGTGCACGGCATCGATCCCGGCACCAGCCCACAGGGCTTGTTGGACCACCAAGAGGCGACCATCGTGCGGTCGGCGCATGCGATCGAGGAGATCGGTGATGTCGATGTCGCCATCCGGCCAGGAGAACACCGCCGAGGGACGTTCCATGGAGCGCAGGGCCTTCTGCAAGGCCTCCGGGAAGCTTCGGCCGATGGCCATTGCCTCGCCCACGCTCTTCATGGTGGTGGTCAGCGTGGTGTCGGCCCCGGGGAACT
>CAZQRR010000011.1:0-19892 GCA_964595675.1 uncultured Rubrivirga sp.
CGGCCAAGAAGATGGCCTACATCGCCGGGCTGCCCAAGCCGCACGGCTGCGTCTAGGGGGCGATGATCATGACTGCAACGGTGGAGATGATCGTTCCGTCCTTCGACGAGGAGAAGCAGACCGATCGCACGCTGGCCATCATCTGCTCGAAGGGCAGTTTGGACATGGCCTACCCCGGTCTCATCCTGGGTAACGCAGCTCTTGGTGAAGGTGTGGACGTGCACCTGTTCTTCACCTTCTGGGGCTTCGACATCATCACCAAGGGGCGGATGGAGCACTTGAAGTTCACCCCCGTGGGCAACCCGGCAGCACACATGCCCGCGGCTCTCGCGCCGCTTCCCGGCATGACCACGATGGCTACCCACATGATGAACAAGTCTCTCGGGGAACTCGATATCCCATCAGTGCCTGAGTTCTTGGAACTGCTTAAGGCGTCGGGAGCCAAGATCTGGGCATGCCGGCTCAGCGCCGACATGAATCACCTCGACGAGTCGGATCTGTTCGATGGTGTCGACGGCATCATCAACGCCAGCGACTTCATCGAACTGACCGAGGGTGCGCAACTCCTCTTCATTTGAGCTGCAGCTCGCAGTTCATGTGCGCGGTGGCTCGGATGAGCGCGCCTCTCACACGTAGGGCCGGTCGCCTCGGGCACCGGCCCTACGGCATTACTCCTGGGGTTGGTCGTCAAGGACCTCTTCGTCAATATCGATGCCATCTGCTGAGTCCAACTGAACCTTCATCGCAGGCAGCGTGTTGATACGGATGGGCTCTGGGAGCGGCGTGAGGCCAACGGAGTCCAAAGTACCCTGGCCACCTAGGCGCAAGAAGAACTGCCCAGTGGACAGCGGCAGCGGATCACTCGGATCGTCGCACACCATGATCGATGACATGGCGATCACAGGCCAGCCAACCACCTCTTGATCGTCCTCCAAGACCACTTTGGCAGAGGCGATATCGAATTGCCCCTCCACGGGTATGCCACCCACCGCATGACTTGCAAGGAGGTTTCCTGATTCGTCGCTTTCGACCTTGGTGGCAGCGATGCCGACTTTGGCCAGGTCGACGTTAGCGGCGCTGACAAGGCTGTTTCCGGCCGGAAGGTCAGCAACGGGCAGCACGTTGTTGTTCGCGTAGAACAGCGGCATCACAGCCACCGCACCCTCACCCTCGACGGTCTCCAGCCCCACGTCGGCTTCCAGGTCGATGAAGACGTCGTCGTCGACCAGAATGTCTTCACCGAAATCCTCTTCCAGCAAAGCATCGAAGTCCAACGACTCGTCCAAAGGATCACCTTCGCCTAAACCATCCTCAGACAATTCGTCATCCAGGAAACCATCGTCAAACTCATCGAACGGCGTTCCTGTCATTCGCCCTAGCAACGACGAGTAGTCCGCGAATGCTTCACCGGCCGAAAGTGTGGAGATCTCTCCTTGGGACCACGATTCGGGTGCTACCTCAGCCAGCCACGCCGTCATGGCCTCCACTGCTCCTGAAGGTCCTTCGAGTCTCAAGAGTTCAACGGGAAGATCGGGGATCTCGAACCCTTCGTTCGGGCCCGAAATGCGCTCGTCTTGCCAGTTCGTGATCGAGCCGTCGAGGATTCCAGCAACGGCATCTGGTGTGAGGATCAGTCCCTCGAGTCCGAAGATGTTGAAGGCGACGACGATAGGTGTGCCGAAGACTGGTGTGACCAGGGCGGGAGTTCCACACTGCTGGGCGAAGTCCTCGATCTCCTGGGCGGATGGCGGTTCTTCGGTGATTCGCACCTTTGCCGGTTGATCAATGCCTACTGGGTTGATGCGCTGGTCTGGACACAACCCATTCAGCGCCACGTCCACCGCGGCTACGGTTTCAAAGTAGTCGGCTGAAACAGCAACGTCCTGCGTTCCAGGCACGCACGTGATGGTTCGCTCGAGTCGCGCCGCCAACACGTCTGGCGGAAGGGGCGGCGTGCAGGCGGCCAGGAAGAGTAGAGCCCCGCTCGCTGCGACCAGTGGTAATCCAGCTTGGACCTTGCGCACTGCACCCCTTCCGAGATAAGTGGGGCTGGGCCACGCATTGCCGCGCGGCCCAGCACCACCTGCTACGTCAATCCGTCCAACTACTTAATCAGGTTCGCGAACTCGACGGCGCGCTTGAGAACCTTGCCGGCGACAGGCACGAATCCAAGTTGGGCTGCCCGCTCCGGACCACACTTCTCCAAGCTGTAGCGCACGAACTGGCGAACACCGAGACCATTCGGTCCTTGACCATCCGTCCGAGCGAGGTAGTAGCTGAAGATGCTGATCGGGTAGGAACCCTTGGCGCGGAGGTTGTAGTTCAACGACACCAGACCCTTGGAATCAATGTTCGTCTGGTTGGCTAGGTTGCGAGCTGCAGCTTGAGCCGTTGGCGCAACGAACTCACCAAGGGCGTTCTGAACGCGTGCCATACGTGCACCCGCCTTAAGTGCGTCACCAAGGTCCACGTATCCAATGGCACCGGGGGTGTTCTGCACCTGGTTCATCACGCCAGCGTTCTGCGGACCGGAGATCGCGTTTGACGGAGGCTTGCCTCCCGGGAAGGCGCTGTCCATCGCGTCCTGGACCTTCGGGAAGATGGTCGGCGTCCAGGCGTTCAGGTACTGCAGGAAGTTGTTCGTGGTTCCTGAAGTATCCGCGCGGTACACGATCGTGATCGGTGATGACGGAATGTTGTTGGCAATGCGGGGGTTTGACTTCAAGATCTCCGGGTGATTCCAGTTGGTGATCTGGCCACCGAAGATCTTGCCAATCGTGCCCTGGCGCAACTGAATCAAGTTACCGATCGGACGCCCGTTCGTGCCGTTCAAGTTGATCGGCAGGGTGATGGCACCGCCGATGAACGGAACGTACTCCCAGTCCCAGCTCGGGGTGCCCGAGGTGAAGGCGCTGTCCGAGGCTCCCAACACGTAAGTTCCGTTAGCGAAGCCAGACTTTCCACGGCCGGAACCAACTGACTGGTAGTTGACCGTGAAGTTGCTTTGTGACCCATTGAAGCGGGTAGCGCAGTCTTGAACGAAGACTGAAGGGAATGAGGCTCCGCCAGCGGGGATGGTCTCGTTGGCCTGCGCAGGTGCGGCGGCTAGCAACGTAGCGGCAACCACTCCAACGGAGGACAGAACGGCGATTGTGCGACGCACTGGTAACTCCTTCGAAAGACTCGTCAACACGGTTGTGCCGACGTCGTGCAAGTTAGGTAGCGCAATTGACCAAAAAGTTCACGTGAGACATCAACTGCGGGTCCATAAGGTGAATTTCAGGTGACGTCCGAGCCGATGTTCGGCTTCCGTTAACCAAATCGACCATTGACGTAGTCAAGGGTCCGCTCATCTTGGGGATTGCCGAAAATTTCGGTTGTCAGCCCCTGCTCGATCACATGGCCGGGCTCATTCTCCGACGCGAGGAAGAAGGCCGTGTGGTCACTGACACGAACGGCCTGCTGCATGTTGTGAGTGACAATGATGATCGTCATTGACCGCGACAACTCGGAGATCGTCTCTTCGACCTTGAGCGTCGACGCAGGGTCCAGTGCCGAGCAAGGTTCGTCCATCAGGAGGACGTGTGGCTGGACCGCGAGCGCGCGAGCGATAACCAGCCGCTGAGCCTGTCCGCCCGAGAGTTCGCCGGCAGCGTGGTCAAGACGATCCTTGACCTCTTTCCACAATCCAGCTGCTGTAAGTGTTTCTTCCACAATGTCGTCATGGTTTGGCCGCTTGATGCCAGACAACTTGAGGCCACTGAGCACGTTTCCGCGAATCGTCATACTCGGGAATGGATTGGGCTTCTGGAAGACCATGCCTATCTTCAGGCGGATACTTACCGGGTCGATCTCGGGTGCATAGATGTCCTTGCCCTCGAACAACACCTCCCCGGCCAGTGCCGCTCCAGGGATGAGTTCGTGCAGCCGGTTCAAGGTGCGGATGTACGTTGACTTGCCGCACCCTGATGGACCGATCAGCGCCGTGACCGAGTTCTTCGGGAACGCGATGGAAACACCTTCCAGGACTTTGCGAGAGCCGAACCACACGCTCAACTCACGTGACTCCATCTCCACCGGGCGCTGCCCAGTTGACCCGGAGAACTGTGCCTCTAACTCCCCGGTTGTGGTCGTCTCCTCGAATTCAGCCGTGGACATTTTCGTTCTCCTTCATCAGTTGGTTGCAAATCTCTTGGCACCGAAATAGCGCGCTGCCGTGAAGACGATGGCGACCAGCGCCATGAGGACGAGCGCTGCTCCCCATGCGCGAGCCACTGCGGATGGGAAGGGCAATGAGACGTTGAAGAAAATGTAGGTCGGGAGGGATGCGATCGGCTCAGCGATGGGATTCCACACGGTCTTGTCGTTCGTCAACGCGGTGAGAAGCAGGGGTGCTGTCTCGCCCATGACTCGAGCGATACCCAATATGGTCGCGGTGATGATGCCAGTCCTTGCCGCTGGCAGAACCACCTTCAGAACAGTCCTGGCCCTCGTGGACCCAAGAGCGAGCGCGCCTGTGCGGAGATCGTCGGGAATCAACTTGAGTACTTCCTCCGACGTCCGCGCCACTGTCGGCAACATGAGAATCGAGTAGGCCAACGCACCCGCGAGGGCGCTCTGACTGATAATGCCGGTCAGGATCAGGATGGTCAGAATGAACAGGCCTGCAACCACCGACGGAACGCCGCTTTCAGCCTGGATGAAGAAGCGAACATAGTTGCGGAATCGCCCCTTTACCTCCGTCACGTACACGGCCGTCGCAATACCGATGGGGACGGAAACCAACATTGCTATAACGACAATCAGCACGGTCCCTAGGACTGCGTGGGCTATTCCTCCATACCCCAGCGGAGTCGGCGGGGAGATGTACGTGTTGTTCTGCGTGAGGAATGCCACGCTCAAGGCTTCGAACCCTCGGATTGTTATCGACCAGAGGATTGAGAAAACGATGATCACGCTCAGGAGCGTTGCCCCTATTGAAAGGACGATGATCACAGCATCCGCAGCGGAGTTCTTGCCACCGACCATCAATGCGGCAACAACCGCCGCCACAATCTGAAGTGGTAGATAGATCGCCACCACGACTATCGCGCCGGGTATCTCCGTCATCATGTAGACAATCGCAATGAAGAGCAAGGGCAGCAGTGCCGCAAGAGCAGTTACTAGCTTGAACTGCGCAGTTCTATTCGTCCATGGGCGTAAAGGCGACTGCTTTTTCACTTCCTCGACCCGCGGGCCGGAATCGTCATATCGAATCGTTGGGGTGCTCATGATTTCAACTTCCCGGTACGGCTGACGATGTAGTTGGCGATAATGTTCACGAAGAGGGTGCCGATGAAGAGTACGAAGCCTGATGCCAGGAGAACCTGGAGTTCTTTCGGTCCCGCCTCACCGAATTTCGCGACGATCATCGTCGCAATGGATCCACCTCCGGAGTCCAGGATCCGGAACAAGTTAATGTCGAAGACAAGTTTAAGAACGAAATACACCGCAACCGTTTCACCCAGAGCTCGGCCCAAGCCGAGCATCACACCACCGACGAGCCCGCCCCGACCGAAAGGGAGCGCGACGTAACGAAGCATCGTCCACAGCGAGCACCCCAATGACTCCGCGGCATTGACCAGGTCCGGAGGAGTGCGGTCCAGAACCTCACGGGTAACCGCCGTCACGATCGGAATCATCATGATGGCCAGGATCCAACCGGCGATGAAGGGTGAGCCGATGAAGTTGTCGGACGTCATGGAGAAAATCGGGATCCACCCGAGGTATTCGTTGAGAATCCGCGCCCATTCCACGCCCACCGGCTGGAAGACGTACAGACCCCATAGGCCGATGATGATCGAGGGGATCGCCGCCATCAGATCGATGAAGTTCGTCATGACCTTCGCAACACGTGCTGGGGCCAGGAACACCACGAAGATGGCGAGAAGCAGCGACACAGGCACCGAGACAACGAGGGCGATCACTGCCAAGAGAATCGATCCGTAGATCATTCCCAGAATGCCGAACTTGGCTTCGTCATCTGCAGAATTGAAGGTGAACGTCCACTCCGTGGTTGTGAAGAACGACCATCCCTGCTCCTGAATGACAGGGATCATCTGTGTACCCAGGAATGTGGCAATTCCCAGCAGTACGAACAGGGAGGTGAAGGCGGCGATAGTCACCAACCGGTTGAATACGCGATCGCCTCTGTGGAACTGCGTTGCCGTTGAGAGTTTTCTCGGTTGCTGGTCCAAGCCGGTTGGCATGAGCGGAATCAAATAGGGCGAACGTGACACCTACAGGGGAGTTCGCCTAACGAGTGCCAAACCTTGGGTGAACGACGGGTGAACTAGTCCGACCGGGAGTGGTCGCCGCCGTGGATCTGGTCGAGTGCATGCGGGAGCACGGGCCCCAGGGCGGCGATACCGTCCTTGCAGCCGCCTGGTGAGCCGGGCAGGTTGACGATCAGGGTGTCACCCGCGATCCCGGCGATCCCACGGGAAAGAATGGCGGTCGGGATGCCCGCGGCCACACCGTAATTGCGCACCGCCTCGGCAAGTCCAGGTGATTCACGTTCGATGATTCTGCGGGTCATCTCAGGAGTGAGGTCCTGCGGAGTGTGTCCCGTGCCTCCGGTAGTGAGGATGAGGTCGAATCCCTCGACGACTCCCTGCTCGAGCGCTGCGGCGAGCGGCTCGCCGTCGGCAACTATTCGTGGGCCCACCACATCGAGGCCCAGTTGCGCGAGGCCGGCGACCAAGATCGGCCCGGACGTGTCCTCCCACTCGCCGCGCGCTGCACGGTTGGAAGAGGTGATCACCAGGGCGCGATAGGCCATGTTGACGATCAACTTTCGGAAGGCCGGACGTAGTGCCCTGATCGACCACCGGACTTCTCCAAAAGAACTACGCGTTCGATCATCGCGGAACGATCCACGCCCTTGACCATGTCGATCATCGCGAGCGCCCCCACACTCGCGCCGGTCAAGGCTTCCATCTCCACACCGGTCCGATCGGCGGTGCGCACGGTCACGGTGATGCGCACACCCTCGTCCTCAATGTCGAGATCCACATCAACCCCATGCACGGCGATCGGATGGCATAGCGGGATCAGATCGGGGGTGCGCTTGGTTCCGGTGATCGCCGCGATCCGCGCGACTGCCAGGGCATCGCCCTTGGGAACGCCAGCCCCGCGCAGCAGTTCGATCACCTGTGTACTCGTGCGGACGAAAGCTTGCGCTACGGCACGTCGATCAGTCACGTTCTTCTCGGCAACATCCACCATCCGTGCATCACCGGATTCATTCAGGTGCGTGAACTCCGTCATCGGATGTCCCCTCGTAGATCGATCACGTCCACCGTGTCGCCCGCGTTCACCTGGGCCACACCTTCGGGGATCACGATCAGGCAATCGGACTGCGCCAGGCCACCGATCACATGCGAGCCCTGTCCGCCACCCACGGGTTCGACTCTTCCGTCAGCTAGGAAGCGACCGCGCGCGAACTGCCGCTTGTTCTGCGGTGAGTCCATCGCCTTGGAGATCTGGGCTCCGATGCGGGGACGATCAGCACCCGAAAGGCCGCGGAGTTTGTTGATGACCGGGCGGACGAAGTTCTGGAAGGAGATGAACGAGCTAACCGGATTGCCCGGGAGAGTGATGACCGGAATGCGCTCACCCTCGGACTCACCGACGAATCCGTGCCCTTGTGGCATCCCCGGGTGCATAGCAACCTTGGTGAAATCCACGGTTCCCATCTCGGTGAAGACTTCCTTTACGGTGTCGTACGCCCCCATACTCACTCCCCCGCTGGTCAAGATGAGATCCGCACGGTGCAACTGATCGCTGATGGCCGCAGCGAATGCTTCGGCATCGTCGGGAACAGGTGGCACGCGATAGGCCTGAGCACCGGCCTCGTTCGCCGCGGCGACGAGCAGGAAACTGTTGGAGTCGCTGATCAAGCCCTTGGTCAGCGGCGTTCCGGGTTCCACGAGCTCGCTCCCGGTGGACAGCACCGCCACGCGTGGACGCGGATGGACCATCAGTTGGCCTTTGCCGACCGCAGCGATCACAGCCAGGTGCCGCGCCGACAGCAATGTGCCAGCCTTGACGACGGTATCGCCGACGATCACGTCTTCGCCTGCCCGCCGGATGTACGCACCCGCATCGACGGATCCGCGAATCTGGACGGTTTCGGTCCCTGCGTCGGTCAGTTCGACGGGCACGATGCATTCGGTTCCGCTCGGAATAGGAGCACCCGTCATGATCCGTACCGCATTACCTGACGTGACCGGGATATCCGCTCGTAGGCCCGCGGGAACATCATCGATCACGGTCAAGGTGACAGGGGAATCCTCATTGGCGGCCGTGATGTCCGACGCGAGAACCGCGTAGCCGTCCATGGAGGAATTGTCGAAGGACGGCAGCGGCCACGGTGCCACCACATCCTCGGCGAGTACGCATCCATGACTGTCGGCCAAAGGCAGCGCGATAGGAGCGAGCGGTTCTACTCCCGAGAGGATTCCTTCGCGGTAGTCGTCGACGGGTACGAGCACCCGATAAGCCTATGCCGGGGCCCTTTTCAATCACGCCACAACGCTGAGCCGTGAGCGCTCGCGCGTATAGCGATCCACCCGATCGCCGGCAGCAGCGATGGTGGCCATCACATCGTTCAGAGCACGCAAACTGTGGCCGGAAAGGAAAGTGTCCACGTACGGTAGGGCCGCAGCCATGCCCCCCACGAGCGGTTCGAAGGATTCGGCGGCCTTGCGTGGATTCACCCAGATGACGTGATGCGCCAAACGCGAAAGCCGCTCCATCGCCTCCGCGAGATGCTCCGGTCGATCGCTTTCCCACCCGTCGCTCACAATCACCACCACCGCACCTCGGGCCATACCCCGCCGACCGAAATCGTCGATGAAGGTCCTGATTGCATGGCCGATACGGGTACCACCGGACCAGTCATTGGCCGCCTCGGCCGCCTTCCGGTACGCGATCTCGGTATCGGTGGTGGACAGTTGCCTTGTGAGTTGCGTCAGGTGGGTTGCGAAGACGAATGCTTCTGCCTTGATCGCCTGAACGGCACCACGCATCAGATGCAGGTATATGCGTGCATATGGCTCCATCGATCCGGAGACGTCCGCGATCAAGATGATGCGCCGCGGCTTGGTCGTGCGCTTGCGATACATCAATCGCACCGGGTCACCCGCGGTTCGGTGTGATCGACGCAGCGTGCCTCTAATGTCGATGTCCCCTGCCGAACGGTGCCGTCGGGTTCGCCGCCCGCGTCGCAGCGGGGGCACGAAGGGCAATTGCTCCACCAGGCGCTGGATCAGTGCGAGTTCGTCTTCGGTGAGGGTCGAGAACTCTCGATCGTTGAGTCGCTCCTGAGCGCTCACGGCTGCGAGAGCACTCGCTTGGTCAGTGTCGGCGTCCGGATCAGCTGCTCCGGGGGTAGCACTCGTCCCCCTCTGCCCGGCCTGACCGTCGCCACTGTGCTCCTGGGCCGACGGGGCACGATCCCCGGTCGGCGTCGTGGCTGGCGGTGCCCGGTGGGGACTATCACCCCGTAAGTCCGCGATGTCCACGAGTCCACGGAACACCTGCTGGAAGACGCGGTCGTAGATCTCGTGCTGGTCGCGCGCGGTGGTGAGCGTGACCCGACCCAGCCAGTACAACTCGTTCAGCCCTCTTGGTTCGGCCACGACCACCGCGGTGGTGAACCGCGCACTGCGCTCGGGCGTCACGGGCAATCCCGCTGCGTGCAGCATCTCCCCGAAAGCAGTGCAGATCGCCGCAAGATCCGGGCGCTCAGCCACTGGCAACCCAGGCCAACCCTTCGGCGCGTGCAAGGTCTTGGTCCTCTCGATACTTCAGTACCGAACTCAATGTTCGTTCCACGCCTACCTCGTCGAGCCGGGTCAAGCCGAGCAAGGCCGCCGCATGCACCCAGTCGATCGCTTCTGCGATTCCTGGTGCCTTCTGCACATCGAGGCTTCGGATCCGTTGGACGGCGCCTGCCACATCCTCGGCCAGTTGCGCGGAGGCCTGTGGAACACGGGCTCGCACGATCGCCGTTGCATGTTCCAGATCCGGGTACTCGATCCAGTGATACAGGCAGCGACGTTTGAGCGCATCGTGCAGATCGCGGGTGCGATTGGAGGTCAAGATCACGATCGGTGGTCGCTTCGCTCGAATAGTCCCCAGTTCAGGCACGGTGACGGTGGACTCGGCGAGCATCTCGAACAAGAATGCTTCGAACTCCTCATCGGCGCGATCGACTTCATCGATCAACAGCACCGCAGGGTTCGGACCGTCGTGTTCGATCGCCTGAAGCAAAGGACGCTCGATGAGGTAGTCGCGCTCGAAAAGCGACGCCTCGTCGAGGGATTTTCCTTGAGTTTCCGCCATTCGGATGCTGAGCAACTGCCGCGGATAGTTCCACTCGTACAACGCCTCCGACGCATCGATGCCCTCGAAACACTGCAAGCGAATCAGTGGTGTGTCCAGCATCTCTGCAAGGGACTTGGCGGCTTGCGTTTTGCCGACTCCGGCTTCACCTTCGAGCAACAGCGGCTGCGGGAGACGCACCGCGCAGAAGAGTGCTGTTGCCAAGCCTTCGTCGGCAAGGTATCCGTGCTCCCCCAGCTGCTCGCGTAGAGCATCCGGTGTGGGAATTGACTCATCGAGAGACACGTCGCGCGTCACCGACTTGCGACGATCCAGATGATCGCAACCACTGCAACCACGACTACCACTGCGGGGATCGCACGCTTGAGCACCGGACCCATCGCAACGCTTCCGAGATCCAATGCTTCAGCCTGCTGCGGCGGTGCCGCCACAACGCGGGGTTCCGCGGGGGCAGCCCCGGCCTCGGACCCCGCCTCCGGCTTCACCTCTTCGTGCGCGCCACCGGTACGCGAAGCGATAACGCCCTCGAGGTTCGTCGCGAACTGACCCACCAGTCGACCGGCAACGTCCTGCATGACCCCACGACCGAATTGCGCCGCCTTGCCAGTGATCGTCAGATCCGTAGTCACATCGACTCGTGTCAGGCCTGGCCCCTCGGCAACCATGGCAGTCGTCACGTTCGCCCGCGCGGTTCCCGAGCCTCGAGTTTCCTTACCGGTCCCCTCGATCACCGCGGTATGTGTGGATTCATCCTTGGACAAGAACTTCGCTTGGCCGCCGTAGGTCATGGACACCGGACCCAACTTGACCTTCACATTGCCACTGAACTCATCACCATCGACCGACTCCAAAGTGGCGCCAGGCATGCACGGCGCGATCGCCTCAACATCCAAGAGGGTCTTCCAAGCCGTCTCTATATCCGCTGGAACGGTGAAAGAGTTCTTGAGTTCCATCGTCGCTCCTTACCAAGCCGAGATCGCGACCATACAAGGCGAATGTCCTTTTCGTCCTTGGAATGCGCCCCCTGTACCCGGTGCCCAGCGGGGGCTAGCCTGCCGGCATGCCGATCACCGTCCGCCTCTTCGCCGCCGCTCGATCAGCTGCGGGCACCGATGAGGTTCGACTGGAACCGGGAAGCCTTGAGGGTGTTACCACCGAATTGATCCGCCAGTACCCGGACCTGGGGTCGGTACTTCCCCGCTGTTCGTATCTCGTGAACGGCACGGCCGTCCACGGAGACATAGCCTCGATCAACATCGCCGACGGAGACGACCTGGACGTCCTTCCACCCTTTGCGGGCGGCTAGCCACCGATCGCTGACATAGGCCGCGACGGCTGGATGAACGAGGGATCGTTGATCCCATGACCAGGCAGCTTGGCGTGAGTCACTTTGCGCAACGTGTTGGCGATCCCCACCCGGATCTCGTCTTCCGCCAAAGACGAATCCCGCAACAGCGCCCGAACGTCGGTCTCCTCTTGGGAGAACAGGCAGTTGCGGAACTGGCCGTCAGCAGTGAGTCGAAGTCGGTCGCATGCTGCACAGAACGGTCGCGACACGCTCGCGATGATGCCCACAGTTGCCGGTCCTCCATCGACGTAGAACTCTTCGGCCGGCGCCGAGCCGCGAGCGGGGACAGGAGTTAGTTCGAATTCCTTCGACAGCATCCCCATGATCTCGTCGGCCGTGACCATCTTCGGACGCGCCCACAGTCCACCGGCATCCAGCGGCATCTGCTCGATAAAACGCAACTTCCAGTCGTGAGCGAGGGCGTATCGCAAGAGCGGCACTGCTTCGTCGTCGTTCACTCCGCGCATGAGTACGGCATTGACCTTGACGGGAAGCAATCCAGCTTCCTTCGACGCCTCGATACCAGCGATCACATCGTGAAAACGATCGCGGTGCGTCATCTGCTTGAACCGTTCGGGGTCGAGTGTGTCCAAACTGATGTTGACTCGCTCGAGGCCAGCGTCGGCTAACTGCTGCGCCAATTGCGGTAAGCGCAGTCCATTCGATGTGAGAGAGATCTTGGGGGCATGGGGTAGGGCATAGATGCGTCGAACAACATCCACCACGTCGGGGCGCAGAAGTGGCTCACCGCCAGTCAATCGCACCTGCTCGATTCCCATTTCAGTCGCGACGTCCAGGACGAGCATCAATTCATCCGTGGTGAGCAGGTGGTCACCGGGTATCCAATCGGCGAAATCGGCGGGCATGCAGTAGTTGCAGCGAAGGGAGCAGCGGTCGGTCAGGGATACACGCATGTCGCGGTGAATGCGGCCGTAGGTGTCGACGAGGGTCATGTCCTGCTCGCTCATGCGCAGTTCACCCACTCCTCGGTTCCGTCATCGAATCGCTGATGCTTCCAGATAGGAATACGCGCCTTCACCCGTTCCACGAGTTCCACACATGCTTCGAAGGCCTGTTGCCGGTGCCGGGAACTTGCTGCGGCCACGAGGGCGGACTCGCCGATCGGGATTGGGCCATGCCGGTGGGCTACCGCAACAGCGATTACGTCATGGCTGCTCGCGACCTCGGCAGCTACCTCTCGGAGGACTTCCTCGGCGGTGGGGTGCGCCTCGTACGTCAATGCGACGACGGATCGACCATGGTCATTGTCGCGGACGTCTCCGGTGAACAACACGCTCGCGCCAGCGGACGGATCGGCCACGGATCTTCGGAGTTCGTCGGGATCGATGGGATCCAAGCCGACCCACGCCCGGCGGACGACCGAGAACGCCTGCGCATGCGACATCACACCATTATTGGCCTACCCTGCGGATCATGCGCGAGGTGCTCGATGATCTGCTGGCGGCCTACCGTGCCGGGGAGCCTGTGGCGATGGCCACGGTCGTTCGCACCTGGAAATCCGCGCCTCGTCCGGCAGGTGCGGCGATGCTCGTCACGGCCTCTCACGAAGCCGTCGGCTCAGTCAGCGGTGGCTGTGTCGAGGGAGCCCTCTTCGACGTCGGAGTCGACATCCTCGGTGACGGGCCCTGTCGCTACGAGAAATACGGAATAAGCGACGACGAAGCCTTCGGAGTGGGACTTACGTGCGGCGGCATCATCGAAGTCTTCGCCGAGCGTGTCGATTCGCAGACCTGGCCTGAACTCGAGGGCATCGCGGACAGCATCCGCGCCGAGGAACCCGTTGCGATTGCGACCATCGTGCAGGCACCCGAGGAAGCGTCCGAGCGCGTCGGACGGCATCTGGTGGTGAGACCTGATCGCACCGAAGGCACCTTGGGGACGAGCAGACTCGACGACACAGTTCGCGAAGACGCCCTCGGTCTCCTCGCCGCCGGCACCACCGGGTTCCTGCATTACGGCGCCGAGGGTGAGCGGCTTGGCGAGGGACTGGATGTGTTCGTTGCGAGCTATGCGCCCCCCGCTCAGATGTACGTATTCGGGGCGATCGACTTCTCCGCCGCACTCGTTCGGGTCGGCAAGGTCCTGGGCTACCGAGTGACCGTTTGTGATGCCCGGCCGATCTTCGCAACGAAGAAGCGATTCCCGGAAGCCGACGATGTAGTTGTGGACTGGCCACACCGGTGGCTCGAGAAGCAAGAAGTCGACCAGCGCACCGTTATCGCCGTCCTCACCCACGATCCCAAGTTCGACGTGCCCGCGCTGAAGGTCGCCCTCGCAAGCAAGGCCGGTTACGTCGGCGCAATGGGTTCACGTCGCACGCACGAAAACCGACTTGAACGCCTGAGGGAAGCAGGGGTCAGCGAAGAGGAGCTCAAGCGGTTGCATTCTCCGATCGGCCTTGACCTCGGTGCGCGCACGCCGGAGGAAACGGCGATATCTATCGCTGCCGAGATCGTCCAAGCACGATGGGGGGGCACCGGACGACATCTAACCGATACCGATGGCCCTATCCATCCAGGAGCACCTCGATGACTAGTTCGCAATCGGTCGCCGGAGTAGTTCTTGCGGCCGGCGAAGGCAAGCGCTTCGGTGGACCCAAGGCTCCGTTCGAGTACGAGGGTGAGCGCTTGGTCGATCGATCAGTTCGGACACTGCGAGAAGCAGGATGCGATCCGGTCTTCGTGATCTTGGGCGCTTGGGAAGGTCCCGTCGACCACGCCACCGTGATCGTCAATCACGGCTGGGGGGAGGGCATGGGCTCGTCATTGCGCATCGCGCTGAAGTGGGTCAATGCAACCACCGAAGCTGGTGATGCACTCATCACCCTGGTCGATCTGCCTGGACTCACCAGTGATGCAGTCAAGCGCGTGATCGACTCTCCCGCGGGTATCGCGGTAGCCACGTTTGACGGTGAGCGTGGTCATCCCGTTCGAATCCCGCGCGCCCATTTCCAGGAGTTGATCGACACCGTGGCAGGGGATGAAGGGGCACGAGGCTTCCTGGTCGGACGCGATGACATCACCTTCGTCGAGGTCGCAGACATAGCCGACGGAGCCGACCTCGACGTTGCTCCACACGCGTGACCTCCCACTGACGCCGCGTTGTACCTTTCCCCCGCTATGGCAAAGAACCGACGATGAGGCCTTCGCTCGGAGGGCGCTTTCGGCTGCCTGACGTGCTTCGACCCTCACGGTCCATTCCGGTAACCCCGTGGCGTTCCAACTCTCGCTGGCGAGCCCGCCCATCCACACTCGCGATCCTGGTTATCGGACTGTGGCTATTCGGAACAGGCGAGGCACTCCTCGTGGTGGCCGAACTCGGCAATGGCCCATGGACCGTTCTCGCCCAAGGCGTCACCACGCGAACACCGCTTTCCATCGGAGCTGCGACATTCCTGATCAGCGCCATCGTGCTCGCCTTGTGGATCCCCCTGCGAGAGAAACCGGGGTTGGGAACGATCGCGAATGCGGTAGTCATTGCCGCTGCATTGCAGGTGGGAGTGCTCTTCCTGCCACATCCCGATGCAACGTGGCTCAAGCTCGCCTTCGTGTTCGGAGGCGTAGCGCTCATCGGGCTCGGCAGCGGTCTTTACTTGACGACGAACCTGGGACCTGGGCCGCGTGATGGGTGGATGACCGGTATCCACAACAGGTTCGATATTCCCGTCTCCCGGGTGCGGCTGGGCATAGAGATCACCGTGCTGGTCATCGGCTGGCTATTGGGCGGGACTGTGGGACTGGGGACTGTGATCTTCGCGTTGCTCATCGGCCCTAGCGTGGGTTGGGGATTGCGCTTGATGGATCGTGGCGTGCGCGTAGCAACAGAATCCGAACCCGAACTCGAGGCCTAAACGATCACGAACTTGTTGGCCAGGTATCCGAGACCTGGTAGCCACCGGGCCACGGATCGCTCGGGTCCAGGTAGTACTGGCTGGTTCCATAGACCCACGCGCGCCCACGGATTCGAGGAATCACGGCAGGACGGTTTCCAACACTGGTGGTCTCGGTGATCGCGCAATCGAATGCCGAGTCGATGATCGACCGTGCTCGATACTCCTGACCAACCTCGATCTCACCACGCTCGTACAGCAACGCCAGGAGAGCCGAGCAACCGGTCCCGGTCGGTGATCGATCGACCTTGCCCGGTTTGATCGCACATGCATTACGCGACGTCAGAACGCCATCGGCTTCCTCTAATGGGCTAGTGAGGTAGGCGAAGGAGAAGTGGTTCCAGTCCGGCAAGGTCGGATGCTCGAAGCGCCACTGCCTGTTCGCAGCATCACATAATGCGCGCCCGGTCTCGGCAATCAGCCGAGCGTTCTCCGGTCGAATCTCGATTCCCAGGTCTGCGGCCGAAGCGATGACGAAACTGTCGCCGCCGAACGCCGTATCCACCCGGACCTCGCCGATTCCATCCACCCGCAGGATCTCATCGCGACGTTCCACGAAACTCGGCACGTTCGTCAAGGACAGGGACTCCAGTGACCCGTTCGCGCAGTGGGCGACGATCGACACCAAACCGGCGGGGGCCTCCAGTCGAATCTCTGTGACGGGCTCCCGCATCGGTACCTGACCGGTATGGAGCAGCACCGCCGCTACGCACAACGAATTCGACCCAGACATCGGTGGCGTGTCCTCGGGTTCCATGATGATGAATCCGCTGTGCGCTCGTTCGTCGAACGGTGGAACGAGCAGATTCACATGTCGGAAGACACCACCCCGAGGTTCATTCAAAAGGAACGATCGAAGTCGACCATCGGTTGCGATGAAGCGCGACTGCTCCCAAACGGACGAACCCGGCGGAGGTTGGATGCCCCCAACCACCACATCACCAACCTCACCTTCGGCATGGCAGTGGACAACATGCACGAGGCGTTCAGTACGCACGGTCGGACACTAGTCCTCGTTCCCCCCGGCGGAATGGCGTACATTCCGCCAGCGATCACGGGACTAACGGATTGTGATGGCCTTCGACAACGTAGCCACCGGGTAGTTGTCCCGGAATGCCTGCGTGGGGGTGAAAACCGCCCGCACCGTGTACGTGCCGGGAGTAAGACTGCGCGCCACGCGCTTACGCTTCAACGCCTGCGAGGCATTGGTGCCCGAGGGCTTCAGCCAGCGGCCCTTGGCGATGACCTGGCGCTCACGACCAGCTGAATCGACAATCGAAATCCGCACCTTGCCCTTGATGTTCGACGTGTTGGCGACGACCGAGAAGGCCGCACGCTTGCCGGCACGAACTGCATCCCGGGAATCGAGAGTGAGCGTGATGCCCGGAGCGATCGTGACGGTCGCGCCGCCGGACACCGGCGTGGGGACCGGAGGTGGCGTGGTCCCGACTCCCACGAGGGCCGAGAAAGCGGCGTTACCCGGACCACTGCCGTTCACGCCCTGAACCGTGACCCGGATGAACTGGTTGGTTTGCACAGCGGTCGGCACATACGTCTTCGCTGTGGCGCCTGGGATGTTCACACAGGTGTTCGCATCCGCGCCGTTTGTGCACGCCTGCCACTGGTAAAGGAAACTTCCCGGACTCAGACTCCACGTGCCATCAGACGCCGTCAGCACGGTGCCGGCCTTGACGCCGGTATTCGGTGTGATCGTCGGCGCTGCTGTCGAGACCGGAACGGCACCCGACAGCACTCTGGCGACCTTGCCAGCCGTGGTCTGCGCAACCCACACGTTCGAGTCCGGGCCTTCGGACAGACCCGTCGGACCCGAGTTCGGGCTGGTCAGCGCGTACTCACCGAGCGGGGCACCTTGCGCCGAGTACTTGGCCACCGAGTTACGTGCGGTGAGCGAAACCCACATGGTGTTACCCACACCATTCGCCAGACCACTCGGTGCTCCCGGCACGGACATTTCCAAGACGGTCGTGTCGGCAACCAGCTTGCCGAGTTGGTTGCGCGCGGACATCGCGAACCAGATAGCTCCATCCACGTTTGTGATACCGGTCGGATCGGACGCAGTGGCCAGCGGCACACTGCCGTACGTGGTGCCATCCACCAAGACATAGGCGATGCGATCGGCACCCGCGTCGGTGAAGTACATCCGGCTGCTTCCAGTAGGCCCTTGCACGATGCTGTGTGGCGTGGAATTCGCCCAGGGAACGGGGAACATCGTCACGGCGCCCGCCATGGTGACTCGACCGATGCGCCCACCCAACTCGGTGAACCACATGTTGCCGTCTGGGCCGGCGGCGATGTCTTGAGGTCGCATCGTCGCATCTGGAAGGTCGATGATCGAGACTGCACCCTGCATGGTGATGCGCCCGATCTTGCCACCGTCGCGCAGGGTGAACCACATGTTGCCATCCGGACCGGCGGCGATACCCCAAGGATTGCCGACATTCGCCGGCAGCGGCAATGCGTAAGCCGTCACCGCGCCGGTCATCGTGACCTTGGCGATCGTCTTGGACGCACCACCGGTGACCCACATGTTGCCGTCGGGACCAGCGGCGACGTCGCGGGGAGTCGAGCCAGCAGCGAGTCCAATTTCCGTCACGTCGCCCGGGGCGGCGCTGGCAACGACGGCTCCCATGAGCCCGGATGCGATCAGGGCCAACGCGGAGAGAACAACGGTCAAAACCTTGGAAAACATGCGCATGTACCCACCGTGGCACACCAGCTTGCGTCATCGGGGAATTCCCAACCCCGTGTCGCCCATCCAGAGCTGGCTTCCACGATCCGAGGGCGCATTTCACTTGTGGGAATCACGCCGCACGCTGATTCCGGATCCTCAGGCGACGGTCAACACCGAAGCTGCAAGTAGCGCCAGGAGGACTCCGACCAGTTGAACCTTCGACAAAGTTTCCTTCAGAAGAATGCGAGCCAAGATGACCGTTGCGGCTGGATACAGGGAGCCGATCACGGCGACGATCGCAAGCAGACCGCGCTGAGCGGCGAGTTGGAAGATGCCATTCGCAAGGGCGTCGAGCACTCCAGCCGCGAGTGCGAGATTCCACGGGAATCTCCCCTTCGGGGTGTGTGACGCTCCGCGACTCCTGCTGAGTAGCACCAGCAAGATCGTCAGCACCAGAACTGTCGAGAACCAGCGACCCGACGTAGCAACCCAGATGCCTGAATCAATCGGCGCTGTTCCGATCACGCTGAGGTATGCACCGATCGCGACTCCGCTACCCGCTGCAAGGAGCACCGCACTCAGTGGAGTGCGTCGATGTGGTCCCGATTCCCGACTGACCAGCACAACCGCTGCGCCTGCAACGCCCACACCCACGAGTGCCACGACCGACAGTGCCTCGCCTAGAGCCAGACCAACCACCACGGGGACCGCACCGGACAGTACGGCGGTTATCGGCGAGATGATTCCCATCTGCCCACGTGCCAACGCGGCATACAACAGCCCAATCGCCACCGCACCGACGACACCGGCGATCGCCCCGATACCCAGGACAGCCCACGACAACTGCCCGGGAATGACGATCCAGGCCAGGAAGGTGATGAGCACCGCACCCGCGGGGTAGGACACGGCGAGCACACGGATCGCGCCGACGCGACGCGCCGCCAAGCCCCCCATGAAGTCCGACGTGCCCCAGGCGAAACTCGATAGCAGAGCCAACAGGGCTGCCACACGAGCTCCCTTCGATTCACCTCGGCAAGCCGACGAACACTACCGGGACGGGTGCCATACTCCCGGTCGTGGAACGTGCGCTCATAGCCTCGACGTGCGCACCATGACGCGCATTGCGTCCGGGCCGTGGGACGAGCGCACGATCGAGGAATTCCTGACGGAAGCGGTAATTCCGGTCCGACTTGCGACCAATGGGTCATCGGGACCGTTAGTTCAAAGTCTGTGGTTCGTGCCGCGAGGCAAGAGCCTGTGGTGTTGTACGCAGCGAACGTCGGTTCTGACGCGTCGACTAGAGCGGGACAATCGCGTGGGCTTCGAAGTCGCTGCCGACGATCCGCCATATCGAGGGGTCCGTGGCACAGGAGTTGCCAATCTCCTCGAGACGAACGTCGAGGAGACGCTTCGCGCCCTTATCAGCCGATATCAAGGCAGCAAGCGGACGAATCTGAGTGAGTGGCTACTCAGTCGCATCGACAACGAGGTCGCCATTCGCATCGAACCGCGCACGATGTCTTCATGGGACTACACCCCGCGCATGACCGAGT
>CAZQRR010000012.1:0-19886 GCA_964595675.1 uncultured Rubrivirga sp.
CGTTCCACCGCATCGGGGTTGCGTCCTTCTCTGAATTCCTCGACATCATGGGAAACCGTCCAATGGCTAGCGATACCGGTTCGATTCAGGCGCCGCACGGCACCACCATCGTCTCGATGGTGTTCGACGGCGGTGTGGTGATGGCCGGCGATCGCCGCGCAACCATGGGCAACGTCATCGCTCAGAAGGACATCCAGAAGGTCTTCGAAGCCGATTCTCACTCGGTGGTCGGCATCGCTGGGACGGCTGGCATCGCGGTGGAACTGGTGCGCTTGTTCCAGGTCGAACTCGAACACTACGAGAAGATCGAAGGCACCCAGTTGTCCCTGGAAGGCAAGGCCAATCGACTCTCCACGTTGCTTCGCGGCAACCTCGGGATGGCAATGCAGGGACTTGCGGTGGTGCCGTTGTTCGCAGGATTCGATCTCGCCAAGCAGCGCGGGCGAATTTTCTCCTATGACGTGACAGGCGGTCGCTACGAAGAGCACGACTTCTACGCGGTCGGTTCGGGTTCCACCTTCGCGCGTGGATCACTCAAGAAGCTCTTCCACATCGACGCGAATTCCGCTCAGGCAGTTCGCATCATCCTGGAAGCTTTGTACGACGCCGCCGACGACGACTCAGCCACCGGTGGACCGGACCTCACCCGGCGCATCTTCCCGATGGTGGCCGTCGTCACCGCCGAGGGCGTGACGGTGATGGACGAGGGCGTCGTAGCAACTGAGGCCCAGCGCATGGTCGATGAACGCATGCAGCAGCCCAATGGTCCACGGGCTCGCATCACTGAAGCTCGCATCACTGAAGCTCGAATCACTGAAGCCGGGGGTGAGTGATGAGCGTTCCCTTCTACGTCTCGCCTGAACAGATCATGAAGGACAAGGCGGACTTTGCTCGCAAAGGCATCGCCCGCGGTCGCGCCGTGGTCGTGGCGCAATATGCCGGCGGCATCGTGTTCGTCGCGGAGAATCCATCGAAGGCACTACACAAGATCAGCGAGATCTACGACCGCATCGGTTTCGCCGCCGTGGGTAAGTACAACGAGTTCGAGAACCTGCGCGTTGCGGGTATCCGCCTGGCGGACCTTCGAGGCTACTCCTACGACCGTGGGGATGTGACCGGTCGCAGCCTGGCCAATGCCTACGCCCAGACCCTCGGGGCGATCTTCACCGAAACGGCCAAACCGTACGAGGTCGAGATCGTGGTTGCCGAGGTCGGCAGCGATGAGGAGTCCGATCAGATCTACCGGCTCACCTTCGACGGCTCGGTAGCCGACGAACACGGATATGTGGCGATGGGCGGCTCGGCCGATGCGATCGCCGGTGCGCTCAGCGCGTCCTGGCAATCGGGTCAGGACCTGGGAACGTCTTTGCGTCAAGCTGTGCACGCGCTGGGGGAGCACGGCACCGAGGAAGCCCGCGCCCTCGGTGTGGCCGATCTCGAAGTGGCGATCTTGGACCGCAGCCGACTGCGCAGGACATTTCGGCGTATCGAGAATTCCGAACTCGAGGGCCTGCTGACGAGTTGACAGTTCACGGGCTGACGAATCACCCCGTGGCACCTACAGTGGTCTGATGGACCGCAGGATCTTCGGCCTAGAAACCGAGTATGGCGTCACCTGCACCTTCCGCGGGCAGCGCCGACTCAGCCCCGATGAGGTGGCCCGCTACCTGTTCCGCCGTGTTGTGGCATGGGGGCGAAGCAGCAACGTGTTCCTGCGCAATGGCTCCCGGCTCTACCTGGATGTAGGCAGCCACCCCGAGTACGCCACCGCTGAGTGCGACAGCGTCGCGCAGCTCATCACGCATGATCGGGCAGGCGAACGCATCCTCGAGGGACTGAGCGTCGATGCCGAAGCCCGCCTGCGCGAAGAGGGCATCACGGGCGACATCTACCTGTTCAAGAACAACACCGATTCCGCGGGCAACTCCTACGGCTGCCACGAGAACTACCTGGTCGAGCGATCAACCGACTTCCTGACCTTGGCCGACGGGTTCATACCGTTCCTGATCTCACGGCAGATCGTCACCGGAGCCGGCAAGGTACTGCAGACACCGCGCGGTGCGATCTACTGCGTTAGTCAGCGCGCCGACCACATCTGGGAGGGCGTGTCGAGCGCCACGACGCGTTCGCGTCCGATCATCAATACGCGCGACGAACCCCACGCCGATGCGGATCTGTATCGCCGTTTGCACGTGATCGTCGGCGACAGCAACATGAGCGAAACCACCGCAATGCTCAAGGTCGGTGCGGCGGACCTGGTGCTCCGCATGCTCGAGTCCGGTGCAGTCATGCGGGACATGTCCTTCGAGAATCCAATCCGGGCAATCCGCGAGATCAGCCACGACACCACCGGCACCCGTCAGGTGCCCCTCACCACCGGGCGTGAACTCTCCGCCCTCCAGATGCAGTGGGAGTACCTGGACAAGGTGACCCAGTACGTTGACCGCCGGGGTTTGCGAAGCGATCCCACCACTGCTCGCGTGCTGGACCTGTGGGAGCGCTCGCTCAAGGCGGTGGAGGCGCAGGACTTTTCCGCGGTGGACACGGAGATCGACTGGATCATCAAGAAGAAGCTTCTGGATCGCTACATGGACAAGCACGGCCTGGAACTGTCCGATGTGCGCGTGGCTCAACTGGACCTGGCCTATCACGACATCAACCGCGATAGAGGGCTGTTCTACCTACTAGAGCGGCGCGGTCTTGCCTCTCGCGTCACCCATGAGCCAGAGGTCTTCGAGGCCAAGAACGTTCCGCCGCAGACCACCCGGGCCAAGTTGCGCGGGGATTTCGTGCGACGTGCCCAAGAGCGCAGGCGCGACTTCACCGTCGACTGGGTTCACCTCAAACTCAATGACCAAGCCCAGCGCACCGTGCTGTGCAAGGACCCCTTTGCAAACGTCGATGAGCGCGTCGATCGGCTGCTCGCGAGTATGTGACCGCCCGTGGCGTAGCCTGCGGGAGTGAAGACAGCCCTCATCGCAGCCAGTTCCCTAGCAGCCGTTGTCGTCCTCGCCGGGTGCTCGGGTGGAGCCTCGCAGACGAATACCCCCACACCCGCCTCGGCATCTGACACCTTCCTGCTGACCGACTGCGGTGTGTCGGGAGCACCGGTTCAGGTCGATGCTGCTGATGGTGTAGCCGTCACCCCCGACGTAAGCGTGCTGGATGCCGACGTGCCGAGCGTTTTCGTGCGCGAGGAATCCTCGCCGGCGCGTGAACTGATCACGACCGAACTTCGCGCCGGTTCCGGCGAGCCAGCAGCTCTGGATGACCTGATTACCGTCGAGTACTGCGGCGTGGGTCTGGCCACCGGTGCTCTCTTCGACTCCTCGTGGGCTCGCGGCGCCCCAGCCACCTTCCCGCTGTCCCAAGGTCAGTTGATCCAGGGCTGGGTAGACGGCATTCCCGGCATGCAGGTGGGGGAGCGCCGCGTTTTGGTCATACCGAGCGACCTGGCCTACGGGGAGAACCCACCACCGGGCATCGAGCCCGGTGAGACGTTGGTCTTCGTCGTCGAACTCCTCGGCGTCGGTCAGTAGCGAACAGCCACAACAACAGGAGACTCCATGGAAAAGCCCGAGATCGACTTCATCGACGGACCTGCTCCGACCGAACTCGTCATCACCGACATCGTGGAAGGTTCCGGCTCCGAGGCGAAGCCGGGCGACACGGTGGACGTCCACTACGTGGGCGTTGAGTTCGACACCGGTGAGCAGTTCGATGCTTCCTGGGATCGCGGTGAGTCGATCTCCTTCCCGCTCGCCGGCCTGATCGCCGGATGGCAGGAGGGGATCCCGGGTATGAAGGTAGGCGGACGGCGCCAGTTGGTGATCCCGCCGGAACTGGCCTACGGACCCGCCGGCGGCGGACATCGCCTCTCGGGCAAGACCCTTGTCTTCGTGATCGACCTGCTCGCAGTCAAGTAGGCCCGGTCAAGTAGCCCCTCGCCCATGTCCAGCAGTTCGGTGTCGCGCACGGAGCGATTGCTGAACCTCGTCATCGCGCTGCTGTCAACGGGCACACCGCTGTCGCGTTCGGTGATCCAGTCCACCGTGGCCGGGTATGAATCGGACACTACGGTGGCTGCCTTCGAGCGGATGTTCGAGCGAGACAAGGAAGAGCTTCGTGCGATGGGTGTCCCGATCCGGACCATCACCGATGCGCACGGTGAGGTCCAGGGATATGTGGTCGATTCGGTTGAGTATGCCTCGCACGACCTCGAACTCACAGCCGATGAGATCGCGGTGCTCAATCTTGCAGCACAACTGTGGGACGACGCTGTCCTTGAATCAGCGGCGCTGACCGCGGTTCGCAAGCTCGAGTCGGCCGCTCAAGAGGAGACGATCGCAACACCGAGCACCTTCGGGGTATTGACCGCTCGCGATGCCGCATTGCTTCCACTGCTGCGCGCGGTCCGCGACGGACGGGTGGTGCGTTTCGATTACCGCAAGCCGGGGGATACGGAGGCTGAGAAGCGCACCGTCGAACCCTGGGCCGTGCATTCCAAGGAGGGCCGCTGGTACCTGGTCGGCTGGGACGCCGATCGGGAAGAGGATCGGGTATTCCGGCTCTCACGGATAGTCGGTTCGGTTCACGTCACCGCAACCGAGGTGACTGGGACTTCGCGTCCAGATGTTGCAGACGATAGGGAACAGCGGACCCAGAAGATCTGGTCGATGGAGATCGACGACGACGTCACGATCGAAGTCGACATTCCCGAGGGCGTCGGTGCCGAACTTCGGCGACTGCCCAATGCGGCGAGCATCGATGGGCGTCGCTTCACCGTCACCGAGGGCCGACAGCAGTTGCTCACCTTGCTGTGGCGCGCGGACCCATCTATCCGAGTCATCTCACCCGAGGACGTGATCGAGGAGTTCAAAGCTGGCCTGATGCGCGTCGAGCAGGTGCACGCATGAGTGAGACTGCGACCGAGCGCCTCGCGCGGCTGCTCGTGCTCGTTCCGTGGCTGCGCGCCAACGATGGCATCACCATCACCGAAGCCGCCGACCACTTCGGCGTCACCCCCGAACAACTCACAACGGACCTGTGGCAGCTCGTGGTGTGCGGCATCCCCGGATACGGACCCGACCAGCTCGTAGACATCCAGTTCTGGGACGACGACGTCATCCACGTGATCGACGCCATTAGCTTGGATCGACCTCTGCGGCTGACGGGTGAGGAGGTCGCAGCGTTGCAGGTGGCGCTGCGCGTCCTCGCGCAGATCCCGGGAAGCCACGACGCATCCGCGCTCGTCTCGGCCATGGCGAAGCTCGAGCAGTCCGGCGCTCCACCGGTACCGATGAGTGTCGACGTGGATCTAGATCCAAGAATTCGCGAAGCCGTGGACTCCGCGGTGGCGAAGGGCCTATGGCTACGCATCGACTACGCCTCAGCCGATTCCGATGGCATCACCCCGCGCCGGGTCCGTCCCTCGAGCAGTTACGCCGTGGACGGTCGCATCTACATGCAGGCATGGTGCGAGGTGGCATCGGACGTTCGCACGTTCCGCCTGGACCGGATGCACGCCGCCGAGGTCACCGAAGCACCCGCAGGCATGGAGGTTCCCGCAGCACCCAGTGCTCCGACCCCCAGACCCGCGAACACCCAGGTGGCCACCATCGCAATCGACCCTCAGGCCGCCTGGATCCTGGACACCGAAGATCTAGAGCCGGTGCATGTCGAGGCCGCGGACGTCGAGCCAACCAATCACGGCCAGGGCCTGCGCGCTGGTATCCGCTACGCGTCACTGGACTGGCTGGTGCGCTGGGTGCTCGGCCATGGGGGAAGGGTGGCGGTACTGGAGCCGGAATCCGCCCGCGTGGCCGTCCGCCGGGCTGCAGCGGAGCGCCTGGCTTCCCTGTGAGCCGGTTGATCGGCCAACGGGGCCTAGCCGGTTAGACTCACCGAAGCCGATCAAGGTCCGATTAGGAATCAAGGAGCGTGCACCATGCCCAACCTGCGCTGGCAGGAGCTGCTCATCATCGTGGCCCTGGTCGTCCTGCTTTTCGGAGCCAAGCGCCTTCCAGACGCCGCCCGAGGCCTGGGTCGGTCCCTTCGCATCTTCAAGGCCGAAACCAAGGGCATGCACGACGACGACTCCAAGGGTGAATCCGATAAGCCCGCCGGCCAGGTCGGATCTGCGTCCCCCGAGGCTCTCGAGTCCGGGCAGGGCGGGATCTCCGACGACGCTCCGCGGACTTCAGAGACTTCGCCGGAACGTCACGACTCGTAGATCCACCCGTGGCCGTTCGCGAACACGGGAGCAACCCGCAAGGCTCGATGCCGCTGGCCGATCACCTTCGGGAGTTGCGATCCCGCCTAGTCAAGTCCGGCATCGCCATCGTCGTCGGCATGGTCATCGGCTGGATCATGTATCCCACGATCTTCGCGCTACTGAGCGAGCCCTTCGAGGGTGCTGTTGCGCAGGCGCAGTCAGAGGGCCGCGATGTCACCCTCGCACTAACAGGGGTGACCGATCCGTTCGTCCTGCAGCTGCAGGTCGCGGCCATCTCCGGAATCCTGATAGCCGCGCCGGTATGGCTGTACCAACTCTGGCGCTTCGTCACCCCCGGCCTGCATAAGCACGAGAAGCGTTGGGGAATCGCATTCGTCGCGGTCGCAACTCCACTATTCGCCGCCGGAACCGTGCTGGCGTATTTGGTCCTGCCGATCGGCCTGGAGATCCTCTTGGGCTTCACGCCCGAGAACGTGGAGAACATCGTCTCGGTCGACCGCTACCTGTCCTTCTTCCTGCGAACCGTGGTTGTCTTCGGCGTAGGTTTCCTCACCCCGTTGTTGATCGTCACCCTCAACTTCGCCGGGGTGCTCTCCGGGAAGCGCCTGCTGTCCTGGTGGCGCTGGATCATCTTCGCCGTGTTCATCTTCGCCGCGGTCGCCACTCCCACCGGCGATCCGATCAACCTGGCGCTGCTTGCTGGTCCGGTCCTGCTCTTGGTCTCGATCGCCATCGGCATATCGCTGCTCAACGACAAGCGACGCGCGCGCAAGGGGCTGCTCGGCCCCGATTACAGCCAGTGGGACGACGACCAAGCATCACCCATCGATGACCCAGTCGACGAAGCTGCCAAGAGCGATCCCAGCAGCGAGCGTTCGTGATCCACATCATCGCCAACCCGCAGGCCGGCGGGGGCGGGGGCAACGCCGTGGCGGGTGCCAGTTCTCTTGCTCGATCACTCGCCAATGCGGGAATCTCCTGTCACGTACACGTTCCCGGTTCCCGGCAGGACACCATCAACGTGGCGCGAATGCACGCATCGCGGGGAATCGTGGTGGCCTGCGGTGGTGATGGCACGGTGCACGACTGCCTACAGGGCGTGATGACCTCCGATGCCACGGAGACCAAGTTCGCAATCTGGCCGGTTGGCACAGGCAACGACATCATTCGTGGGCTGGGGTTGCCCACGTCGGCGAGTGAGGAATTGCACTCCGACTTCATCGACGCCGTCCTCGAGCAGCGCTTCGCACCTACCGACGTTGGCGTGGTCCGAACCGTCGATTCGGAAACCGACGCTCCGCGGACTGACTATTTCCTGGGCGTCCTGTCCTGCGGGTTCGACTCCGATGTGAACGAGCGCGCGAATGCGATGCCCGCAAAGGTGGGTAGGGCGCGATACCTGCTGGGACTCGCCCGGGAACTGCCGATCGTGCGTCCGCGTTGGTATGCGATCGACAGCGATGGCGATGACCGCAGCATGGCCGCCATGGTGGTAGCGATCGGCAACGGGCCGGCGTACGGCTCGGGGATGATGATCTGCCCGGGTGCAGACATGCACGACGGACAACTCGACATCACCGTGGTCACCAACACCCCCAAGCACACGTTCGTCTCGGTGCTGCCCAAGGTCTATTCGGGCAAACACGTGGAGCATCCCTCGGTGCAATCCTGGCGCTTTCGGCGGCTGCGAATCGACGCTCCGGATTCCTTGGTCTTCGCCGACGGCGAACGCATCGGGCCGCTCCCGGTCACCATCGAGGTCATGGCGTCCGCGTTGCGGGTGCTGTTGTGGCAACGCACCTAGTCTTACCTCGTGTCCCCGTCGCCCGCGGAGCGTTACGCCCGCTCCCGTGACCGGGCAGCGCAGCCGGCGCTCGCGCAGTTCATGAAGGAATACCCCTTCGAACTGGACGCATTTCAAATCCAGGCCTGCACCGCGCTGGAGAGGGGCTCCGGGGTCCTCGTCGCCGCTCCCACCGGCTCGGGCAAGACCGTGGTGGGGGAGTTCGCGGTCCACCTGGCGCTGAAGGAGGGCGTGAAGTGCTTCTACACAACTCCCATCAAGGCTCTTTCCAACCAGAAGTTCGGCGAACTCGCCGAGCGCTACGGAGCGGACAAGGTGGGCCTACTCACCGGCGATAACTCGATAAACGGCGAGGCGCAGATCGTGGTGATGACCACCGAGGTGCTGCGCAACATGCTCTACGCAGGCTCGAGCACGATCGATTCCCTGGGCTATGTGGTGATGGACGAGGTCCACTATCTAGCCGATCGATTCCGCGGTGCGGTCTGGGAAGAGGTGATCATTCACCTTCCGGCTTCCGTCACCGTCATCGCGCTGAGCGCAACGGTGTCCAACGCCGAGGAGTTCGGCGCCTGGTTGTCCGCGGTGCGCGGTAGCACCCAGATCATCGTCGAGGAGCACCGGCCGGTGCCGTTGTGGCAGCACGTCATGGCAGGGCATCACCTGTACGACCTGTTCGTGGACGATCACACCGTCAACGCCGAGCTGTTGGCCCTGGCCAGGCGTAGTCACCATCGCGGCCCGCGGGGCAGAGCCGGACGAAACGGACGACGTGGAAGGGGCACACGACGCGATTCCCTCACTCCCTGGCGTAGCGAAGTGGTGGAGAAACTCGACACCGAGAGCCTTCTGCCGTGCATCTACTTCCTATTCTCCCGGGCAGGTTGCGACGACGCGGTGGAGCAGTGCCTGCGCGCGGGATTGCGGCTCACCTCCAGCAGTGAGCGGGAAATCATTCGCTCGGTTGTGTCGGCCGGCACGATGGCGATCGCCGACGAGGACCTCGCCGCCCTGGGATACGTGGACTGGGCCGAGGCCCTCGAGCGCGGCATCGCCGCCCACCACGCCGGGATGCTGCCAGCATTCAAGGAGATCGTGGAAGACCTATTTCAGCGGGGCCTGATCAAGGTGGTGTTCGCCACCGAGACGCTGGCTCTCGGTATCAACATGCCGGCGCGCTCGGTGGTGCTCGAACGGTTGGTGAAATGGAACGGCGAGGCGCACGTGGACCTCACCGCGGGGGAGTACACACAACTCACCGGTCGTGCGGGCCGGCGCGGCATCGACATCGAGGGTCACGCGGTGGTGGTGTGGTCCGATGAGCTCGACCCCGAGGTCCTCGCCGGCCTTGCGTCCACTCGTACTTATCCGCTGCGTTCGTCCTTCCAAGCCAGTTACAACATGGCCATCAACCTGGTCGGTCAGATGGGTCGCGCTCGAGCGCGCGAGATCTTGGAAACCAGCTTTGCGCAGTTCCAAGCCGACCAATCCGTGGTGGGGCTGAGCACCGAGGTAAGGAAGCTCAAAGAGGCGCAGTCCGGATACGCCGAGTCGCTGCACTGCCACCTCGGGGATTTCTCCGAGTACGCCGCGTTGCGCGAGGAGATCAACCTGAAGGAGAAGAGTGCAGGGCGCGTGGCCACCGCGCAACGCAAGTCCGGCGCCGAGGAATGTTTGGCGAAGATGCGTCCGGGAGACGTTTTCGTCATCCCGCGCGGAAAGCGTTCCGGTCCGGCCGTGGTCATCGCATCGGCCGACCGTCCGCACGATCCTCGTCCGCAGGTGCTCACACATGAGCGTCAGGTCAGGCGCGTTTCGACCGTGGATGTGCCATCCGCCGTTCCCATCCTGGGCCGGGTGAAGGTGCCGAAGAACTTCTCCGCCAAGGACACATCGATGCGCCGCGATCTTGCACGCAAGGCGGTGAGCGTTGCCGAGGACGCCGACCACCATGAGCCGACCCATTCGAATGCCAACAACGACGAAGTGAGCGAACTTCGCGCCCGGCTTCGAGCGCACCCGTGCCACGGTTGCCAGGACCGGGAGGCACACGCACGTTGGGCCGAGCGCTACTTCCGCGCTCAGCGCCAGATATCCGACCTCGAGCGACGCATCGCCACCCGCACCCACAGCATCGCCCGGCAATTCGACCGAGTGTGCGAAACCTTGGTGGATCTCGATTACCTCGAGGGTGGGGGTGATGACCTGCGGATCACCGACTCCGGACGCATGCTCGGCAGCCTGTATTCCGAATCCGACCTCCTCATCGCCCAATGCTTGAAGGCCAACCAATGGAGCAATCTGCAACCGGCTGAACTGGCTGCCGTGGTCGCGTGTGTGGTCTACCAATCACGGCGCAGCGAAGGCGACATCCGACCTGCCGTGCCCGGGGGTCCGGTGGAAACCGCCGTCGATGAACTCTTCCGCACCTGGGCCAAGCTCAGCGACGTCCAACGCGCCCACAAGCTCAACCCCGGACCCGAACCCGACGCAGGTCTGGCCTGGGCTATCTACCGCTGGGCCAAGGGTGCGTCGCTTCTGACCATCTTGACCAGCAACGACGTGAGCGCCGGAGACTTCGTGCGCTGGACGAGGCAGGTGATCGACATCCTCGGCCAGATCCAGCAGGCAGTCGAGGATCCCGCCCTCAAGGACATCGCCGACCGCGCCGCCTCGGCGATCGACAGGGGAGTCGTGGGATACGCGCCGACCCTTGACTGACCCAACGGTCCGCGATCGGACCGTTGCCGGTCCCGGTCCGGCGCCGGGTGCGGTTCGGCCACCGTCGCTTTCGACCTTCTCGAGACACTCCAGATCACCTACATCGACACCGGAATCACTGCGACAGGACTCGCGGGGGAAATTCGGTTACGTTCGTCGGAACGGACACCGATCACCGCCGATTACCTCGTCGGCTCGCATGCCGTGATCCACGCCGATCGCTTGCTTACGCGAGATTCCGATCTAGCGAGAATGAACCTGCCAGGGTTACAGGTGGTCACACCCGAGGAATTGACTTCGGACTAGACCCTCAAGAGTTCTTGGGCCCCATCATCGCGGCTTCGGCGAAGCGGCGTACGCCCCATTCGTCGATTGCCTGAGCCCATTCTTCGGGTTCGACCGGCTTCGTGGGGATTGATTTCGCGAGCAGTGTCCGCGCGTCGTCGATCGGCACATCGCGTCGAATGGTGCTGACTTCGAGGGCTGTCTTCAGGTAATCCGCGTGATCGGTGATCAAGCCGGCGAGGCGCGGGGTGAGGGGCTTGACGAGCGGTTGCCGGCTGCAGGCCCGTTGCACTCCGGTGAGGGTTTCGAATTGTTGGATGAGTTTGACCGCGGTCTTGTCACCCACGCCGTGTACGCCAGGTAATCCGTCGGATGGGTCACCGCGCAACGCCGCAACGTCTAGGTATTGGGCGGGGGAGACCCCAAAACGTTCGATGACGCCTTGTTCATCGAGCAGCGGCCAGGCCTCCATGCCGCCCTTCACGGTGAGCAAGACACGGGTTTCGTCGTTCACTAGTTGCATGAAGTCGCGGTCCCCGGTCACCACGATCGTCGATTGGTTGATCTTGTTCGCGTGGTGGGCGAGGGTGCCGGCTACGTCGTCGGCCTCGAAATCACGAACTCCCACGACGGGGATTCCCCACGCGGAGAGGATCTGATGGATGGCGCCGATCTGCGGCCCGAGTTCGTCCGGTTCCTCCTCGGCTCCCTCCTGGCCGGGTGGTGCTTCTTCAGCAAGCCGGTGGGTCTTGTAACTGGGGAGCAGCTCAACGCGCCACTGCGGACGCCAATCGGCATCCCACGCGGCGATCAGGGTGGTTGGGTTGAAGCGTTCGCGTAGCCGCTCGATGGTCTGCAAGAGCCCGCGGATCGCGTTGTGTGGAAAGCCGTCGGGGGCGGTCATGGACGAGGGCAGCGCGTAGAACGAGCGGTAATAGAGCGAGGCGGTGTCCAGGATCATCACGTCGGTCGCTTGCTTGGCCGTGCCACCGGGAGCGCTTGTCACGGGCGCAGTGTGGCACGCCCTACGGTGGGATCGTGGAGATCATCGAAGGGCTACAGGCGGCGATGCCCGAGCACCAGGTGGCCGCCATGGTCATCACCCCGGGGGCCGATCTGCGGTACGTGGCCGGATACGACGCCAAGGCGCTGGAGCGACTCACGGCCCTGGTGATTCCCGTCATCGGCGAGCCCTTCATGGTGGCGCCCAGACTGGAGGAGCACGAGGCGCGGGGAAGTGCATTCGCCGCGGCAGGTGGTTCGGTGATCACCTGGGGGGAGACCGAGGATCCGTTCGCGGTCGTGGCATCGAAGATTTCCGACCTGCCAGCCGGTTCGGTGGCGGTGGACGATCACATGTGGGCCGAGCGGGTGCTGCGCCTGCGGACCGAGTTGCCGGACCGTCCCCAGACTTTGGCGGGTGAATTGCTTCGTAAGCGGCGGCTCGTGAAGACGGCTGCGGAGATCGAATACCTGCAGGAAGCCGCCGATGCGATCGATGCGGTTCATGCGCAGGTGCCATCGATCCTCAAGCCCGGCATGACCGAGGCGCAAGCCGGTGCCCTGATCGCCGATGCGATTCTCAAGGCTGGACACGTCGCAGTGGACTTCGTGATCGTGGGCAGTGGGCCGAATGGTGCCAGCCCGCACCACTCGGTTTCGGATCGGGTGATGCAGATCGGCGATCCGGTGGTGGTGGACATCGGCGGGACGATGCCCTCGGGTTACTGCAGTGACTGCACGCGGATGTACGTGCTGGGTGAGCCCGCTTCGGAGTATCAGGCGGCGTACGACGTGCTGCTTTCCGCTCAACAGCAGGCGAGTTCTTTCGTGGCGCCCGGGCGTAGTTGCGAATCCATCGACGGGCGGGCGCGTGAGGTGATGGCGTCGTTCTCCTTCGATGGCGCTCCGCTTTCGGACTTCTTCATCCACCGCATCGGCCATGGCATCGGTTTGGAAAGCCACGAGGAGCCGTACTTGGTGCAAGGCAATGAACTGGCGCTCGAACCAGGTATGGCCTTCAGCGTTGAGCCGGGCTTCTACGTGGCGGGTAAATATGGAGCACGTATCGAGGACATCGTCGTGTGCACGGCGGACGGTGTGCGGTCCTTGAACAAGCGGCCCCGAGAGTTGATCAGGATCCCTGCGTGAGTGCTGCACGAACGCTGATCGTCAACGCAATCGTGCATTGCCGCAGCGATCCGTTCGCTACCGCGCTGCTCATCGACGATGGGGTGATCGCCTGGGTGGGCGATGACGCGGGTGCGCGGGTGCATTACGACCTCGCCGATTCGATCGTGGATCTCGGGGGAGCATTCCTCGCCCCGGGATTCGTCGATTCCCATATCCACGCAACGTCCACGGGACTGCAACTCACTGGGGTGGATCTGACCTCTGCTTCATCCGCTGCGGATGTTCTGGCGTTGGTGGAGGCCAAGGCGAAGGCCACGCGTGGCGGCTTCATCTACGGGCACGGTTGGGATCAGACCTCATGGGCCGATCCGCGATTGCCCACGCGGGCCGAGATCGATCGTGCGTCCTGGGGCAGCGAGGTATACCTCTCGCGCATCGACGTTCACTCGGCCTTGGTGTCGTCGGCATTGGTTGCGCGCGCCCCGGAAGCCCGTGACTTCGAAGGCTTCGATGCCGATGGACCTGTCACGAAGGCGGCGCATAACGCGCTTCGCGAGTCGGCCCTGGCGCGGGTGCGACCATCCGATCGGCGGGCGGCGCACGTAGCCACCCTCACCGATGCCGCCGCGCACGGGATCGTCTCGGTGCATGAGATGTCAGGTCCGTCGATCGGTGGCGCTGACGACCTGCGCGAGTTGCTCGCAACCGCCACGGAGTTGGACTGTCCGAGCGTTTTCGCGTACTGGGGGCAGACGGCGGCGGACGGCGGTATCGAAGCCGCGCGCGAACTGGGCGCGATCGGGGTGGGCGGGGACTTGTTCGTGGATGGCTCGCTCGGCTCGCACACTGCATCGCTGGTGGATCCTTACCTGGATGAACATTCGACGCGTGGTGCGCAGTATCTCTCGCGCGAGGAGATCACCGATCACCTGCGCGCAGCAACCCTCGCTGGGATTCCGGGCGGATTCCATGCGATTGGGGATGCCGCATGCGCCGACGTCGCCGCCGGGTTTGTTGCCGTCGCCGAGGATCTCGGTCAGGGAGCCGTTCGATCGCTGGGCCACCGTATCGAGCATGCGGAGATGCTCCGGCAGGAGGACATTGGCATTCTGGTGAACCATGGCGTGACGTTCAGTATGCAGCCGATCTTCGACGCCTACTGGGGAGTCGCCGGTGGGATGTACGACCAGCGCCTGGGTACCGAGCGAGCGTGCCGGATGAACCGGCTGGCGAGCATCGTGGCTGCCGGCGGCCGGCTCGCGATCAACTCCGATACGCCCGTCACGCCCATGCGGCCGTGGTCGATCGTGCGCGCGGCCACCGAGCACGGCCAACCGGGGGAGAGTTTGTCCGCGCGAGCGGCGTTCAACGCCGCCACCCGCGGTGGCTGGCGGGCGATCGGAGCCGAAGGCGTGGGTGTGATCGAGGTGGGTGCCCCTGCGCATCTGGCTGTGTGGGACGCCGATGAGCTGGAAGTTCGTGTGCCTGATCAGACGGTTGCGAATTGGTCTACGGACGCCCGAGCCGCGACGCCCGGCCTTCCCCGCCTGGATGCTGACGATCCGACGTGCCTAGCAACTCTCGTGGACGGGCGAGTGATCCATGGATCGTCGTACTGGTCTGACCGCGGAGCACACGACCGCGGCGTGTCAACGCGAGGCAGCCGGTGAGCAGAGGCCTGCAGTGGTTGGTCGGCGTGGCTATCGCGTCCATCTCCGGCGTGGCTACCGCGCTGGCCTTCGCACCCTTCGGGCTGTGGCCGCTTGCCTTTCTCGGTGTTACGGGAGTGCTTGCCGTGCAGTGGCGCACGAGCAGTGGACGCTCCACCGTTTTGGGCTTCGTCTACGGACTCACGTTCTTCCTGGTCTTGCTGCCGTGGATGACGGTGATCGGTACGGATGCCTGGATCCTGCTGGCGGCCTACTGCGCACTGTGGAATGCAGCATTCGGTTCGCTGGTCGGCCCACTGAGTCGCTTGCGCGGCGGAACGGTGTGGGTCGCCAGCGGTTGGGTCGTGATGGAGGCCCTGCGCGGCCGCATTCCGCTCGGTGGCTTCCCGTGGGGGGAGATTGCGTTCTCGCAAGGGAACTCACCCCTCGCAGCGATGACGTCGATCGCCGGCATGGCCGGTGTGACGTTCTTGATCGTGTGGATTGCAGCGTTGGCGCTCGAAGCGGTTCGCCGGCGACGCTGGCGGGCTGTGGTGGCGGTTGTGGTTTCCACTTTGCTCGTGAGTTTCGTCATCCCCCGGCCGTTCGAGTTGGGTGGGGAGAGCGAAATCGCGGTGGTGGCGGTTGTACAAGGCGGCACGCCCGGTACCGGCATGGAAGCGATGGACGTGCGCCGCGCGGTGCTGCAAGGCCACGTGGAGCAGACCCTCGCCTTGGCGACCGCGATCGACGCAGGGGAGGTGCCGCAGCCGCAGTTCGTGCTGTGGCCGGAGAACTCCTCGGACATCGACCCCTTCCGTGATCCGACGGCGGCCGAAGAGATCAGCGTCGCCGCTGCAGCGGTGGGAGTGCCTATCGTGGTGGGCGCGGTGGTGGAGACTGACGATCCGACCAAGGTGCAAAACACCGGCATCGTGTGGGATCCGCAGAGTGGTCCGGGGGAGTTGTACGTCAAGAACCACCCGGTGCCTTTCGGTGAGTTCGTACCGTTCCGCGAGCAGCTCGCTCCTCTCATCGGCCGGTTCGAACGCGTTCCCCGCGATTTCGTCCGTGGCGATTCGGCGGGCGTGCTGAACGCTGGCGGAATCGTGATCGGAGACGTGATCTGCTTCGAGGTTGCCTACGACGACGTCTTCTTCGGCGTCATCGATGGCGGAGCTCAGATGATCACCGTGCAGACCAATAACGCTACGTACCAAGGAACGGGTCAACCCGAACAGCAATGGGATATCTCGCGACTACGTGCTTTGCAGGCTGGGCGAAGCGTGGCTGTCGCCTCGACGACTGGCGTCAGCGGCTTCATCGAACCTGATGGGACGGTTACCGCACGCATGGAGGAAGGGGAGCGCGGCTACCTGGTTCAGGAGGTTTCCTTGCGCACAGGTCGCACGCCCAGCACGGTCCTCGGTGCGATTCCGGAGATCCTGGCCGGGGGCGCGCTATTGACCGGTCTAGTCATCGCTATGTACGTCCATCGCAGACGACGGACAGCCCCCGCCCTCGCTGGCGACGTTAGGGTTGACACGTGAGCGAGGTCCTGGATTTCTCCGATCTGGGCCGCATCCTGGTGATCGTCCCCACCTATAACGAGCGTGAATCTCTGCCGGTCATCGTCGAACGGATCCGCACGGCCGTCCCGGACGCTCATGTGTTGGTCGCAGACGACAACTCACCGGACGGAACGGGCGAAGTTGCCGACAACCTCGCGGCCGCCGACGAGCGAGTACGGGTGATGCATCGACAATCAAAGGACGGACTCGGCGCGGCCTACATCGCCGGCTTCACCTGGGGGATGCAGAACGGGTTCGATGTCCTGGTGGAGATGGATGCTGACGGCTCACACCAGCCAGAGCAGCTACCACGTTTGCTCGCCGCACTTCGCGATGCGGATCTAGTGCTCGGATCACGCTGGGTGGCAGGTGGTGGAACGCGAAACTGGTCCAAGGGACGTGAGGTCCTCTCGCGTGGTGGCAACCTGTACACCCGCACGATGCTTGGAGTTCCGCTGTACGACGCAACGGGCGGCTACCGCGCCTTCCGCGCCGATACGTTGCGGGGCATCGATCTGCATACCGTCGCGTCGCAGGGCTACTGCTTCCAGGTCGATCTGGCCTGGCGCGCGGTACAACGTGGGTTCACCGTGGCCGAAGTGCCGATCACGTTCGTGGAGCGCAGCGTGGGATCCAGCAAGATGAGTCGGGCCATCGTGGCCGAAGCTTTGTGGCGCGTCACGCAGTGGGGCGTGGCCGAACGCGCTGGCCAGGTGAAGGGCGCATTGACGGGGCGTCGTCGTTCTTCGAGTAGTCGCCCGGCCATCGACTAGTAATGCGACGGTTCGGATGAGGTTCACAAGTCGACTGCTGTTCTTCGGTTACCCGCTTGCCGAGATTCTCGTGCTGTGGGGAGTGGCGTCGCTGATTGGTTGGGGCTGGGCCCTGCTGGGCATCATCGCAGGCATTCCGATCGGTTTTGCGCTCATGCGCAATGCAGGTGCCAGTGCAGCCGGATTGATGGAAGCGACGAACGCAGGCGACCAGCAGCGCGCCAGCGCGATGGCCTCGTCGATGACCGGACAGTTCGTTGCCGGGGTGCTGATCGCGATACCGGGATACCTGACCGACCTGATCGGACTGGCACTCTTGCTACCGGGAGTCCGCAATGCGATTGGTCGACGCGTGATGCGCCGCTACCGCACCAGTCCGTGGATGACTCGTATGCCCGGATCCGGGCCGATCATCCAAGGCACGGTGATCGTCGAAGACCTGCGGTACGAGACCAACCCCGACACACCCGAGAACCCGAGTCCGCCCGCCATCTCGCGCTAGTTCGAAGTTCCCGGCAACGAACCTGCGGGAGCGGACACTCGAATTACGCGGAGCGGGGAAGTTCCTCGCGGGATTCGCGCAGAAGTGTCAACCGCTCCTCGAGCAGTTCCTCCAGGTCCTCGCGCGTCCGACGCTCCATGAGCATGTCCCAGTGCGTGCGGACCGGACGCTCAGCCTTGGGCTCCGGTGGGGCGATCTCCTCGCTGATGGCGGTCTGGCCGCATCGACAGGTCCATTCGCGCGGGATCTCGTCGGCATCGACGAAATAGGGGACGTTCGAAACATGGCCAGCGGGGCATACATACCGGACAATTCGCCGCTCTGCGGGTGCGACGTGTTCATCTCGCTCGTAACTCAGGGCACCGAGTCGGGTGCCGCGCATCGAGGTCTCGCCCATTGCTGCCTCCCTGGTAGGTCGGGCCTCGCGGGGCTGACGGTCCGCCAGTTAGCGAGGTTGTGAATAGGACGCACCGGCGAGGGGAGTGGTTCCCCAGGGGTGCCACCTCAGGCTGACAGCCGGTAGACAGGGACGCCAGGGCTTAGGTGCTCAGTGTGCGGTCCTAACCGGCCAGGAGGGCGATGACCACGATGACGATGGCCACGGCAGCCCCGATCCCGACCAACGGCGCGACCTTCGATGCGCGCCGGTAGACCGGCTTACCCGAGCCGTCGGCGATCTGCCCGGCTTTCTTGAGTCGGTCGTTCTCCCGAGCGATTCGGGCGGCCTTGGCCGCGCGCTCCTCAGCCGTGGGCTCCTTGGGCGCGGAGCCGATCGAGAAGTCGTCGGGGATGAAGTCGGGGATGGCGGTGTCGTCGCCGCCATCGCCGGCTGTGCCTTCCGGGGGAGAGGTGGTCATGGATCCAGGATTACACGGGCGGGTAGCGGGCGCCTTAGTCGGTGCCGGCGTCGAAGGCGGCACGATCCAGCGCCTCATCCACACCACGCTCGGCCTCGACATCGTGGGCTTCGGTGTCGCGCTCGGCGATCCGTCCGGCGATACCGGGACGGATGTCGCCCACGAGTTCCATGTGCCCGTCGCGCAACGTGCCCAGCCCGGCGTACATCTCGAGCTTGGCGCGCGAGTCCGAGATGTCGAGGTTTCGCATGGTGAGTTGTCCGATGCGATCGTCAGGACCGAATGCGGCGTCCTCGGTTCGTTCCATACTCAAGCGATCGGGGTGATAGCTGAAGGCCGGGCCCTCGGTGTTCAGGATCGTGTAGTCGTCACCGCGACGCAGCCGAAGTGTGACGGTGCCGGTGACCGCACTCGCAACCCACTTCTGCAGTGATTCCCGCAGCATGAGAGCCTGCGGATCCAGCCAGCGTCCTTCGTACAGCAGCCTCCCCAGACGGCGTCCCTCAGCGTGGTAATTCGCAATGGTGTCCTCGTTGTGGATCGCGCTGAGTAGCCGCTCGTAGGCGATGAAGAGAAGCGCCATGCCTGGGGCTTCGTAAATGCCGCGGCTCTTGGCTTCGATGATGCGGTTCTCGATCTGGTCGGCCATGCCCAGACCATGACGGCCGCCGATCGCGTTCGCTTCACGCACGAGTGCAACGGGGGAGTCGAACGTGTTGCCGTTGATCGCGACTGGTCGACCCTTGTCGAAGGTGATGGTGATGTCCTCGGTGGGGATCTCGACGGACGGGTCCCAGAATTTCACGCCCATGATCGGTTCGACGGTTTCCATGGACACGTTCAAGTGCTCGAGAGTCTTCGCCTCGTGGGTTGCACCCCAGATGTTCGCATCGGTGGAGTACGCCTTCTCCGCACTATCGCGATAGGGCAAATCGCGTTCCGTTAACCACGCGCTCATCTCCGCGCGACCGCCGAGTTCGCGCACGAAGTCCTCATCCAGCCATGGCTTGTACACGCGCAGGGACGGGTTGGCCATCAATCCGTAGCGGTAGAAGCGCTCGATGTCGTTGCCCTTGTAGGTGGATCCGTCTCCCCAGATCGAAACTTCGTCGTCGGCCATCGCACGTACCAACATGGTGCCGGTCACGGCACGGCCCAGGGGAGTCGTGTTGAAGTACTGACGTCCGCCGGAACGAATATGGAATGCCCCGCAAGCGATCGCGGCGAATCCTTCTTCCACCAGCGGCCCGGTGCAGTCGACCAGTCGCGAAGCTTCCGCGCCGTACTGTGTCGCGCGACCAGGCACCGAGGCGATGTCGGGTTCGTCGTACTGGCCGATGTCCGCGGTGTAGGTGT
>CAZQRR010000013.1:0-1983 GCA_964595675.1 uncultured Rubrivirga sp.
TCCGCACAACTCGGAGACTCGAATGGCAGTCGCGTACAGCACCTCCACGATCGCGGCGTCGCGAATCGCTCGAGGAGAACCGTCGTGGCGACCGGCGTGGTCGAGCACCTGCGAGGCCTGCGCTTGGTCCAAGACCGTTGGCAGGCGACTTCCTACGCGAGGGCTGACCAACCGATGTCCTGGATCGATGGTGGACAGTCCGCGCCGCTGGCACCAGGCCGTGAACGCCCGGGCCGACGCCGATCGACGCGCGATCGTGGACCTGGAAAGGCCAGCGCTGGTCGCCGCTGCCAGCCACGCACGGAGCGCAGACAGATCGATGCCCTCGGGTCCATCGATGCCACGGCGTGCGCAAAAGGCGATGAGGTCGCGAACATCGGCTACATATGCGCGAACAGTGTGCGCGCTTCGCCCGCGCTCATCGCGCAGGTGCGCGGTGAATCCGTCGAGTGATTCCTCCCACGCCGGGGTGAAGGACTCTCCCATGCAGGCCATCGTGACAAGAAACACCCGGGTGAGTCATGAGGCTCGCCCACGTGATGCCTCGTCAGGTGTCTCGACGGCGCAACTCATCGGCTCGGGCTCGCAATTCCTGGAAGTACTCACTCTCGGTGATCTGCGCAACCTGCTCGCTCACGCGACTGCGATCGATCTCGATCGTCAGGCGCTCCACCTGCTCGCGAAGTCGGCGTTCCCTGTCGATGATCTCCGTGCCCATGCGCTGGAAGGTGCGAGCCAGATCCCCCACCTCATCCGAGCGCTCGGCGGCGGCATCCAACGTCGAAGGATCGAAGGCGCCGTCGGCCAGGTCTCGGGCTGCTGCAGTGATCTGGTCCACCGGCTTGGTGATGCGCCGACTGACGACGAAGCCAAGAGCCAGGCCGAGCAACAAAACCACGACGCTTAGTGCGGCCAACTGAGCCGCCAGTGCCCGACCAGGTGCACCCAATCGCTCCTCCGGCACGGCTGAGACCAGAATCCAGTCCAGACCTCCTGCGGTTGTCGAGGTGCGCAACGACCAGGCGGAGTTCGCGCCCTGCTGCCAGGGATCGGTGAAAGTGACCTGATCTTCGACACCGGGCTCCGTAGGTGCTGTCGCGACGATGTCCGCGAGCACTCGACGTCCCTGGGGCGTGTCGGCAAGGGCACGCACCTCGGTGTTCGCAGCGGAGATGATGCGACCGTCTCGATCCAGGATGAAGAAGAAGCCTGCGTCCGCGAATGAGATGTCCTGGAACGTACGCTCCAGGTCGGCCGCCACGAGTGCGGTGCGCTCGGCAACTTCGGTGTCGATGTCGTCGATGTACACGCCCGTACCGATAATCCAGTCCCAGGGCTCGTAGTGGAAGACGTACCCGAGTTTGGGACTCGGTTCGGCGCCGTCGAGCCGTTCCCATCGATAGGAGACGAACCCACTCCCCTGGTTCAGTGCCACATCCCGGATCTCGCGGAGCACGTAGACGCCGTCGGGATCTTGCATATCGCTCAAGTCCCGTCCTTCGAAGCGGTCATCGGGATGCGAAATGGCGACGAGATCGCGGTTGTAGGTGAAGAAGTAGTCGTTGTTGGCGAATCGCACCTCCTTCAACAACTGAAGCGCCCGGTCCTGCGCCTGCTCCAGGGTCAACGTTCCGTTGGCCACCTCCGCCCGCAGCGCGTCCAAGGTGACGCCGAGGGGGGCGGCCACGTCTTCGAGGGATGCCTTCCTTCGGTCCAGGGCCGTGGTCCGAAAGCGTTCGATGTCGGCGTACTCGCCTTCGATCACCGCTGCCACCGAAGCGTGGACGTTGCCGACTGCCTCATCGGACTGCTGATACAACTCAGATTGGATCGCACGGAAGGCGAAGGCGGTCGTGACGACAGCGGAGACGATGAGGAGGACCGCTATGAGCAATGACACCCTCCAGGACAAACTCAACCTCGAGCGAGTGCGCGTCACGTGCCGATCATCCCCCATCGCAGGGCCTCATCGCAGGGCCTCAT
>CAZQRR010000013.1:2083-6116 GCA_964595675.1 uncultured Rubrivirga sp.
CCGGATCCGGGAATGCCGATTCCGCGGACCATCGACGTCGGCCCCGACCACGCCCTATAGTGCCAAGGCAGCCCACGACGCACAGGAGATGCGATGACCACGGTCGTATCGGTCCACTCCTTTCGAGGTGGAACCGGAAAGAGCAACAGCACTTCGAACCTCGCCGCCAACCTCGCCGCCATGGGTGCGCGGGTTGCCGTGGTCGACACCGACATCCAAAGTCCCGGCATACACGTGCTGTTCGGCTTCGACGAGCACCTCGACAACACGCTGAACGACTACCTATGGGGCAAGCTCCCCATCGAGCAGACGGCCCACGACGTCACCGACCGGGTACGTGCATCGGTGGACGTCGCCGAAGGGGGTGCGCTGTTCCTCATTCCCTCGAGTATGAAGGCAGGTGACATCGCCCGGGTGCTGCGGGAAGGCTACGACGTCGGCACCTTGAACGACGGCTTCCGCGACCTCGCCAAGGCACTGCAGTTGGACTTCCTGCTCATCGACACCCACCCCGGGCTGAACGAGGAGACGTTGCTGTCGATCACGATAAGCGACGTCCTCCTGCTCATCCTGCGGCCTGACCGGCAGGACTTCCAGGGCACCGCGGTCACCGTGGACGTCGCCCGCAAACTCGAGGTACCGGCCCTGTACCTGATGGTCAACAAGGTTCCCCGCGGAGTCGATACCGACGACCTCCGGGAGCAGATGACGGCGGCCTATGGGGCTGAGACCGCTGCGATCCTGCCGCTCGCCGAGGAGGTCGTGCAGAACGCATCCGGCGGCTTGTTCTCCTTGACCAATCCCGATCACCCCTGGTCGCAGCAGATCCGGGGTGTCGCCCAGCGAATTCGGGGCTAATAGATGACCTCCGAGGAAGGTGACTGGGACTTCCTCGCCGCGCGCAAACGCGACCTCACCAGCAAATCCGACCTCACCAGCAAGCCCGACGCCGAGCAGCAAGCGACATCCCAGGTGCCATCCCAGGCGGCACCCTCGAGCCAGACGCCTCGACAGCGGGGTGAACTCCGTAGCGACATGCCCGCGGTACTGAGCTTGAAGCGCAGGGCCATCCCCATGGCCCTGGCATTGACCGCGGTGTCACTCGTCGGATTCCTGACCGAGATGGTCGCGGCGAGTCAGATGCTCGCTCTCGCCGGCCCGACCGCTCTGCTCGTCATGTACCCGCTGGGTGGCCTCGGGCTGATCCTCGGTGCCCTGGTGATGTTCCGATTCGTGGACGCCGGTGCTCGGCTGCGCATGCTGCGCATCGTCACCTTCGGCTACGCGGTGGTCTTCGCCATCGCGCTCCTACTCATCACCGGATCCGTCGCACCGATCATCGCGATCGGGCTCGTGTGGCTCCTTGCCGATCAGTTGAACTTCCTGGTTCCCCTACTCGTGTGGAGTCTGGCCGGGGATGAATTCAACGTGGCCGAGGGTCGCAAGGTCTTCGGCTGGCTGGTGACCTGGACCTACCTGGGCCAGGTGACCGGCCTGGCAATCGCTGCGGGTGCACCGTTCTTGCTGGAGGCGATCGACGTTCCCCTGACAGCACTGCTGATCGTCAATCCGATCGTGTGCGTCCTGATCGCGGTGCTGCTGCCCAGTGCCATGCGGGCATCGGCAGCCGCCCGCGGACTCGCCAGGGACGAAACCCTTCGGGAGTCACTCGCCAGCGCCTGGGACTTCATCTCCGGCGTGCCGATCTGGCGCACCTTCCTCATCTCCTCGATCGTGACGTTCGCCGCCGGGATGACGGCGTTCATCGCGTTCATGGTGGGAGCAGGTGATCTACTGAACCTCGACGCCGGTCGCATCCAGGTCTTCTTCGCATCGGTGAGCTTGGGCAGTTTCCTCATCGCCTGGCTCATCCAAGCGACATCGGCCGAGCGCATATTGGAGCGGCTAGGCATCCCCGGAACCCTCCTCGTGCTCCCGATCGCCACGGTGATCGCCGGGCTCTTGCTCGCCTTGGGTGCGGCACTGGAATCACTCATCGTCTTCGCCATCGCCATCACTCTGTGGCGCATCCCACGCTGGAGCATCGATGAGAACGCCAGGCGAGCCGCGCTGGCGCTCGTGCCAGACGAGCGCCGAACCCGCGTGTCGTTCCTCGTCGACCTTCTGCCGGTGGCCATAGGACTGCTGCTGTCGACCCCGCTGGCGGCGGTAGCGTTCCTCACCGGTCAGTTGTGGATCACCGGCATCATCGTCGCAGTCGTGGCCGCGTGCGCCATCCCCCTCTCGATCCGGGTGCTCCGCGGCTGGGAGGACAGCTTGCTGAACTGGCGGCTTCGACGACGCAAGCAGAACCGAACGATCGACTTCTCCTAGTCCGATTCCGCGGATGGATCCGATAGCGACCGCGCCCGGGCGAGTATCTCCGCGACTACCGGTTCATCCGGTGGCAGCCGGTAGTGGTCCAGGAGGAAGGCACTGACCGCCGCTTCGACCACTTCCCCGATCGGCAGTGCCGCACCCGCTGAGGTCAGGTAGACGTTGGCGGTCATCGGGAAGTATCGCGGCTCCCCATGCTTAGCCCAGTGTTTGCCGTGGAAGGGTTCTCGATAGTCGATCTCGGGGAAGGCTCGGTGCCCCAGGCTTCCCCAATGGGCCAGCAGACGGGGCTGCTCGGGGTCGATCTCGCTCATCAGGGCGATGATCTCCACCCCGCGTGGGCGTGCATCGATGATTGCCTGCTGTTCACAAGCAGCGATCAGATGGCGCGCCCAATCATCGGCGAGCCCATCTCGAACACCTTCATCCAGCGCGAGGAATTGCCGAACCACGATCCCGCGACGAAGGTTGACGAAAAAGACGAACAACCCACGGGGCGTCCCCTCGTGCAGCAATAGCCACTGATGCACCGCTATGTCCGGATCGAAGGGGCCCCGTTCCCATGCCTGGGCCATCTCCTCGGTGACATGCCCATGATCGGGGAACCATCGCCGGTGCACGTCCTGCAGTTGCTCCAGTCGGTGCCTACCCACCCCGGGGCGAACATCCACGATGCTGATGCCGGGGACGTGCTCGAGTGGGAAGGAGTCGGTCACTCCTCGCTGTGCTCCCGCATCCTTCGACGCATCTCTGCGGCTCGACTCGCGATATCGGCGAAGGAGTCGCTTTCGGTGATCTCGCGAACCGCCTCTTGACGCCGTCCTTGATCGATCTCGACCTTCAAGCGCTGAACCTCTTGGGTCAAGGACTGCTCACGAGCTGCGACCTTCTCGACCATGATGGCGAAGGAACCGGCGAGCGTGGACAACTCGTCCGGGAATTTAGTTTCGGTCACCGCCTTCAGGTCCACCTCGTAGTCACCGTCGGCGATTCGAGTCGTCGCCGAGGTCAAGCGCTTCACCGGCCGGGTGATGGTCGTGGACAACACGAGCACCAGGAGGAGCAGCACGACGTAGGTCCCCACCATGATCGGGATGAGCCGCTGCCGCGCCTGCGCTTCCACCTCGCCCACGTAGGTCAGCGGGTAGTCAAGTCCCACCGCTCCAACCGAGTTGCCCGCCGCATCCACGATCGGGGAGTAAGCGGAGATGAAACTGCCGTAGGCATCGGAGTACTCCGGCTCGTTCACGGTGCTGGACAAGCCTTGCTCCATGTATCCGTAGGTTGTCGGGCCGACGATGTCCGCGACGGGGACCTTGTAGGTCACTCCCCGCTGGGGATCGAGGAGGTAACCGGCTGAGGCCGCGAAGTACAACTCCCCATCCATTGGATCCTTGAAGTAGCTGTAGACACCCGCATCGGCCACGATGAGCCGAAGATCGAGCAGATCGCCCGCTATTTCCGTGTACAGCGGGCTGTCCGGGTACCCCGCTCCGGTTCCATCAGCCAGCTGAGGTCCGGGCACCGCGGGAACCGAGGAGATAAGTTCGACGAACTGCGCCGCATCGATGGTCGCCGCACCCCCCGAGGCGGCCTGGGCCAACTCGGACACGAGGCGGTTCTTGGTGGTGTCGCTGGTGAATTGGAACACCCAGATCGCAATGAAGGCGAACACGACCGTAAACGCACCCGCGAA
>CAZQRR010000013.1:6216-19444 GCA_964595675.1 uncultured Rubrivirga sp.
TGCCACACCGTCAGGAACATGCCTCCAACCGCGTTCCATCTGTCTCACACGACGCGACTCCGGGCGCCCCGTCGCCGCGGTCACCCCAACCCGCCGATCCGATCGAGGATCTCGGCCATACCGGACTTCGTGGAGCGCTTGTGTACGGGGAAGTACATTCCCTCGCGCTCAGTCAGGGCTCCATCGCTGATCAGGAGGGCAAGCGCCGTCTCGAATTCGGCTGGGTTCGACTCGGCAAGGCGGTCACGCAGGGTTTGTTCGTCGGATGGTCCCCAGCGCAGGAGTGCGGAGATGATGCGGCGCTCCGCAGCAGTGCGATCGAGTAGACCCATCATCCCGGCAGATATCGCGGCGCGACTGAGCGATCGGACTATCACGTCCCCGATACAACGAGCGGTCTCGGCACGACGTTCGCCCGCGGTCAGGCGAAGGTCCCCGCAGTGGTTGCCCGGACCTAACGTAGCGACGCGACGTTCGGTGCCGTCGTCGTCGGAAGTCACGATCTCCAAACGGCCCGAGACGATGAACAGGATTCGATCAGCGGGGTCACCTTGACGGTAAACGACCTCACCGGCTAGGTAGCGTTCGGTGACGAGGCGCGCATACAGCGATGTCTGCGAATCCGTATCGAGCCCCAGGACGCTCAGGTCGACCTGGTCGGGCATGAGCCTGCGCTCCCACAGCGCGGCGTAGGCGTCGTTCTCAACCAGCAGGCTTGCATGCTCGCCCACATGGATTCGATCGTCGTGGATGAACGCGATGCAATCCATCGAGTCCGCTAACTCTGGCGTGGTGACGGTCACGGTGAGTGACTGGACGCCTGTCGAGTTGAGTTTGCGAACGAGATCGCCTGCCGAATCGGCATCAGCGAGGGCGAGCACGGGACCGACGAGCAACGACGGCGGCTTTGCGGCCAAGGCCATCGCAAGTGTCAAGCGTTGGCGTTCACCTAGCGTCAGTCGCGAACCGCCCGGGCCCAGCGGGGTTTCCAGATCGGTGATCTGGCCGGTGGGTAACGACAGCGAGACGATCTCGAGCAATTCATCCGCCTCAGCCGGACTCACATCCGCCTGCAAAGCCCGAAGGTGCTCCAAGATGCCGGCGTTGACGGCGGCAGGAACCTGCGGAACATGAAGCGCGTCAGTGTGCAAGGCGAGGAGGTGTAGGAAGTCGTCGGCTTCGGTTCCCACATCGGTCACGATGCCGATGCGGGCACGTTCGCGTACGCGATCGCGAAGTTCTAAGAAGCCGGCCACGGGTGGCTCCCCCGGGTCCACCGGATCGAGTGGCTCGTCCAGCACCTGATCGATGCGCAAGCGACCGACGACCCCAAGGTTGAGCGAGCGAATCCACGGCGGGAGAGCCTCCAAGCTCCTCACGACCGCCTCGATGTAGAGCAATGCGGCGGCCACCACGGCGAGTGAGATTCCACCGGAAGACACCGCGAACAGGACCACGAATATCAAGCCCGCGAGGCCTGCAACGCGTGCACCGCTCGATAGTTGCGCCAGATATGTGCCTTGCTCGTAGTTCCTGCGCTCCAGAATCGTGGCCGTTCGCTGGAACCGCGCCTCCACCCAGCCGATCAGGCGCAGGCCGCGGATGGGAGCTGCGGCACTGACCGATTCATCCACTGACTCCGACACTCTGCTTCGGGCATCCAATCGGGCTCGATCGGCCACGATGAGGCGTCGTCCGATTATCCCTCGGGCGATCAGGAAGACGAACGTAGCTACTGTCATGGCAGCGCCGGCACGCCAATCGATGATGCTGAGCAAGACGAGGCTTTGCACGAGTCGAACGACGGCGGGAATTCCGGAGACGATGGTGAGCTCAACGGAATCGGCGATCGCATCCACGTCCGATGTGTGCCGACTCACGATCGAGGACCGCACCAGTACCTGCTGATCGAGGACTCTGCTGCGTACCGTGTGGCCGAAGACCCGCTTTCGAATGCGTGTGCCGATCGCTCCAGCGATCGCATGTGCTCGGAATTCGAGAACGTAGCCCAAGACGATCTGCACGGCCACGAGCGCGATCAGGAGCGATAGCGGCGACCAGCGCCATGTGCCGACCGACAGGATCGATTCGACGACGAGCGGAGTTACGGCCTGCGCCGCCAAGAGCCCCACGGCCACGATCCCGGCCACGGTGAGCGCGAGCCGCGATCCCTGAACGAACGGCCGAAGCCACGCAATGAAGGCGACGAGGGGCCGGCCTTCAGATGAATCAGCGGCTGTTCTCAGCATCGACCGATCTTGTCAGTCAACCGAGGAGATGGAGGAGTTGTTCACCCCCCATTTACCTACTAGACGCTGATAGCTTCCATCCTGTATCAAGGAACCAAGCGCGAAATCGATCGCATCGGCGAGCCCTGCCTGGTTCGTGGCTACTGCCAGGCCGTAGGTGTTCTCGTCGTAGGGGACATCCACGAGAGCCAGCCTTTCCTTGCTGCGGCCCACGACGAACTCGGCAACCGGCGCATCGGTGACGAAAGCATCGGCATCGTCCCGCAGCACCGCATCGGCGCCCGCAACGCTCCCCGAGACCGGCAGCGCCGTCACCGGGGGCGCACCACGATCACCACACTCCTGGGAGCGGCGGGGAATCTCCTCCACCGCTTGGGCTGAACCTTCGATCACCGCGACAGTCAGGCCACAGGCATCGTCAGGGTCGACCTGCGCACCATCGCGCGACAACCACTGGGACCCACCACGCAGATAGTCGATGAAGTCAACTCGCGTGCGACGCTCCGGCGTGTCGAATATGGCGGACGCCACGACGTCGATCTCGCCCGCGGCCACTGCATCGACTAGTCCGACGAAGGGAATCACCTTGAACTCGACGTCGACGCCCAGGCGTTCGCCGACCAATCGCATCAATTGAATGTCGAGCCCGGTGATCTCACCGTCCTCGGCGACGTAGGTCAAAGGCGCCAGACTCGGATCGGTCCCCACCACGATCATCCCGGAGTCGATGATGTCGGCAGGAAGCAAGGAGCGCGCCTCGGGCATCACTGATGTGGATATCGGTGCACTGATCTCCGCAACCTCGCTCGACTCCGCACACCCCGAGAGCAGTACCGCGCCCGCCGAGATGCCGATCATCAGCCTTACTGCGCGCATCACAACTCCTGCCTTCGAACCAGTTCGGCGAAGATCCCATCGGCCGCGGTGAGACTGCCATAGTCTCCGGACTCGACAATCCGCCCCTGATCCAGGACGACGATCTGGTCGGCATCTTGGACAGTGGACAACCGGTGGGCGATGATGACGCGGGTCATACCCAGGCGCGAGATGGTGTCGGTGACGGCCGCCTGCGTCAGATTGTCGAGCGCGCTCGTCGCCTCATCGAGGAACAGAACCCGTGGATCCCCCGCGATCGCTCGGGCGAGCAGCAAGCGCTGTCGTTGGCCGCCCGACAAGATCGTCGCGCCCTCATCGATGGTGGTGTCCAGGCCTAGCGGCAAGGAACCGACCCACTCCTGGAGTCCGACTTCCTGCAGGATCTCCCACAGCCGTGTGTCACCGATCGGCCCACTCGAGACCACGAGGTTGTCCCGAATGGTGCCCGGTAGCAGAAGGCTCGCTTGCAGCACCACTCCGAATTGGCGACGAACGGCGGTGAGATCGAGTGCGGCCAAATCGGAGTCGTCATAGAAGATCGCGCCGTTGCGCGGCTCCTCGAAACCAAGGAGAAGTCGCAAGAGAGTGCTCTTCCCTGAGCCGGAGGTTCCCACGACGGCAATGGAAGATCCTGCAGGGACATGGAAACTCACGTCACGCAGAATCCACGGGAGATCGTCGCCGTATCGAAAACTCACGCGACGCACTTCGATTGCACCACTGAGCGTCCCGGGGTCCTCATGACGTTCCGCTGCCTCCGGCTCGGACCCCAGCAGTGGGCTGACGCGTCGTATCTCCGGCACCGCCCGAACCCCGGCTCGGATACTCGAGACCAGACCGATCAGACCGGCAGAGAAAATTCCGTACGCGGAAGTAATGGCAAGGAAGGTGGCCGAATCGATTGTCCCGTTGGGCACTGCGTACGCGACGACGACGATGCCGATGATCGCGATGCCGATGATCGCGACGCGGGCGATCTCGATCGCGATCTCAATGTCCCACCGTCGATTGAACTCGGCGCGATACCGGCTGTAGCCCTGAGCCCATCGCCCGAACGCCGAAACGTCTCCGGCTGACAGCCGTACCGGCACCCAGCCACGCAGGACGCCAAGCGTGACGTCGTCTACCTCGTCGCGAGCTTGCAAGGTTCTAGCGACTCGTCGTCCTTCGATCCGACTCAAAACGATTGTGACGATGATGAGCACGATGCCACCACCGACTGCGACGAGGCCCAAGGGTGGACTCAAGACCATCATCAACGAACCGTTAAGGGTGACGAGAACGACCGAGAGCAGTCCAACCGCCACCACCTGGTCGATGGCGATGGTTATCGGCCCGTTGACCATGATGCGATTGGCGAGTTCGGCGCTCGGCCACGCCCGCAGTCTGCTCGCCGGCAAGCGCAGAACCCGATCCAAAATCGCAGCCGAACTAGCCGTTTCCACCACGTCGGACAATCGGATGAGTTGATAGACGCGGACATAGGTGAACATCGCTCCGGCCGTTGCGAGGGCGATCAGGGCGATGCCAATAGCGAGCAAGCGCGACTCATCACCCGCCGGGACGATACTGCTGAAGATGACTGCGGTTGCGATCGGCACGGCAAGGCTGACGACTCCGAGCAGTACCGACATGGCCACGGCATAGAAGCCGTCGCGACCTGCCCCCGCGACGGCGACCTTCATCAGTGAAACGAGGTCGCTTCTTCCTGTCGGTAACGGTCGAATGACCTCATACGCACGGATGGAAATATCGGCCGCTACTTGCGCGGTGACGGGAACGGGATCATGCTCCGGGCGCCACAAGCGTGGGCGGAACATCGGTCCGGGCAGTACGAGTGCCAGCGTGCCCGCATACATGACCAAGAGGGGTGGAACGTTTCTCGTCCACCAGCCGTCGTCTAATGAGACCGCCCGCACTCGGACCTGGCAAGCCTCCACGAGCCGACGGGCTTGTTCGAGGACAGGGGCGTCTTCATCGATCGTCACCGCTCGGGTTTCGAAACCGAGGCGTTCGCCGAGTAGGGCGACTACCGCAACCGCGCGTCCATCCTGATCGGGGGGCGTCGGTAGGGGGCTGCGTGGATCGAGCACCCGACCTAGTCGAGCGGCGGCCAGATTCGCCTCGAATGAACGTTGCGCCTGCGCTTGCCCGGAGACCCGACCCGGTGTGGTGGTCATGAGGTCATCAATTCCCGATAGAGGCCGTCCGACACAGCCAGATCCCGGTGCGTGCCACGCTCAACGATGCGACCACCGTCGATCACGATGATCTCGTCGGCATCGCGGACGGTTGAAAGCCGGTGCGCTACGACGAGGACGGTGCATCCGCGCCCGCGCAGGTTCTCCACGACCTGCGCTTCGGTGCGCGCGTCGAGGGCACTGGTCGCCTCATCGAGGACGAGGAGACGAGGGCGGCGGACCAACGCCCGAGCGATGACGATCCGCTGTCGTTGTCCGCCGGACAGGTCCCGGCCATCTTCTTGCAACACCGAGTCGTATCCCCCCGGACGCAAGGCGATGTCCTCATGAACGCACGCATCGCGAGCGGCGGCGATGATGTCACGATCGCGCAGGAGCGGATCGAACATGGTGATGTTGTCTCGAATCGACGCCGAGTAGAGCACGACGTCCTGATTGACGAACGTGACCTCGCGGGCCCGAGCCTCACGCGGATAGGTATCCAGTGGACGTCCGTCGATGAGTATCTGCCCGCTCCACGGGCGGTAGAGGCCCCCCACCAATCGACCCAGCGTCGACTTTCCACCTCCACTCGATCCCACGACGGCGATGATGCGACCCGGGTCGGCCTGTAGCGAGATGCGATCCAGGAGTGGTGGTTGACGGGGGGAGTATCCGAATGTGATGTCCTGCAACGTGAGGGCTGCTGCCCACGGGTCCACGGACAGTCGTCCGCGTCGGCGGCGCCCCCCAGAGGCGAGCAGCGCGATGGGGTCTTCTTCGGCTTCATCTTCACCGGTTCCGACATGCTCCGGTGATCCGTCGTTAGTCGTTTCCGCAAGCAGCGGCCAAGCCGGAAGTGCGTCGTCGGAACCCGTCGAAATCAGCGCACCGCTCGCCTCGCTTGGATCCATCATGGGGCCGATCGGTGCGTCGACATCCGCATCCCACAGCCCAGGATCCACGTGCTGCTCGAGCACATCGGTCATCTGTTCCCACGCACCACGCAAATTGAGTACCGAATCAAGGGACGGCACCAAGATGACCAGCGGGCCCAGGAAACCACCGAGCAGGATCGTGAATCCCGCGAGGGTGCCTTGAGTCAAGGATCCCTGCATGACCAGGTAGGCACCCACGATCAACACAAGAGCACTGGTCAGTGCCGTTGCGAATACCGGGACCATTCCGATGTAGCCCCACAGTCGCGTGTAGCCCAAAGAGAGGCGACGTCCCACCGAGGAGAATGCGCGATTGAAGGCGACGTCCTCGCTCCCCGTTGCCTTCAAAGTCTCGATCATCCGCAAAGTCACACCCAGTTCGGTTGCGGTGACCGATCCTTCGCGCGCCTGCCGCTGCCTGATCTCAGAACGCAACAAGGCGATACGCCACATCATGATTGCGGCGAGAATGGGGCCGATGAGGGCAACGGCCGCCAGTACGGGCGAGTAGGCGATCATCACGATGAGGAAGAAGACGCTCGTGAGTTGGGCGAGCATCGCTGCGGTGAATCGCCCTGCGAGGACGTCCGCGAGTTGCTCGTTGAGCCCCACCCGATAGGCCAAAGTGGTGGCGTCACGCTGGGAGAAGAACCACGCGGGCATGCGCAGCAGGTGCCATACGAATCGGGATGCATTGCGGATGATGGAAACGGTGAGGAGTCGCTGAAGTCCACGCAACTGAAGCATGAGGAGCGCGAGTGAGACGACCAAGGCGGCGATGAGCCCACCGATCAGGAGCACCGCGCCTTGACGGTCACCAGCGATCAGATACTCGTCTACGAACTCGCGAATGAGCGCCGGTGTCAGGAGACCGGGAACGATGAGGCCCAGGCCCGCGAGCACGACGAACCACACGCCCGTCCAACTGCCGCGCATCCGAGTGCGCAGACGATCCCAGGAACGAACGCGACCGACGGACGATGTAGTTGACAGGGTCAGCGCCTCGCCGCCCCAGGTGGCTCGCAATTCGGCATCCGAGACGGCAAGTCGGCCGATCAAAGGATCGACCACCGACCACGAGGATCCGGACCGTGCCTCGACGACGCGAGAGTGGGATGCACCCCAATGGACTATGACCGGCAGTGTCAGGTCATCGAGGATGGTGGAATCCCCGGTGAGGATGACTGGATCGACTTTGAAGACGGCTGCCGTCTCGGCGAGTTCGACGAAACTCGAGCCATCGCGCGTGACGCCACAGGCGCGCAAAAGTTCCTCCTGTCCGACACGCACTCCATTGGCCGCCAGCACCATTGCTAGGCACGCGATGCCGGATTCGTTTGCCCCCAGCGCCAAGCGCACAGGTACCCGGGACGCCATCAAGCGAACAGCCTTGCCAAGGGGGTTTGTGACCCGATGAGGATCTGTCCGGCGAACGGAGTGCCGGCCAGGAGTTGATAGTCCGGACCAGAACCCAAGGTCCACTCGAAACCGGAGACCGACTCCGCCGGCGTGAGTCGGATACGCACCTCGAGTACCGGAACCCCCTGATCGATGGTCTCAGCTAGGCCTGCAGTGCCGACCGTCAATTGCTCGAGGCGAGCCGGACTGATGGGTACCGAACCGATCGACTCGACCGTCCCTACGAGGAACCCGTACTCCGAGGATGGTGTCGACACCGGTGCGACAAGAACCTCCTGGGCAGGCCTAATCGATCCGGAGTCGGTCACCGGAACGAGGGCGATCGCGGTCAATGGTTGATCTGATGTCTGCAGGATCATCAGGCTCTGACCTTCGGTCACGAACGCGCCTACCCGTGTTGCAATCTCCAGAACGGTCCCAGGGACCGTGGCCTTGACCTGCACCGATCGACCGAGGTCGTCTTCGATGGTGACGACGTTATTTCCCGAGTCAACCCGATCTCCGACCAGCACATAGACGTCGATCACAGTCCCAGTAAGCGAACTCCCGATGTCGGTGACGCCACCGGATGTAGTGATGACACCGTTCGCCGGCACGGTGATGGGAGCCCGGGCCAAGGACCCCCAGGTCAGGAAACCGAGGAGCAAGACGAGCAGTCCGACGAGGGCAATCCACATACGGGGGCTGCCGAATATCGCCGTCTGGTCCACCCGTGCCACCGGCGACACAGAGGTGCTTGCTTCCATGCCGCATGACGATACCGACGTTGTCGAGAAGGCGGGCTCACTTGGGAACGATGTTCACATCGCACTAACCCCCGGTGGCTTCGTAGGACAGGAAGACCCACAGGCCGTTCTCATCGCTTCGCACGTACCCACGCTGCTGTGCTGTTGCCAGCCAACTCCGGGTTTCCTGCACTTCGATTCCGCTGCGTACGGCCGCCACCTCGCACGTTATCCCGGTTCGCCCCTCCCCCGGCAGCGCGTCGAGTACCTCTCGTAGTCGCGTCGGGATTTCGGGACCTCCATCACTACGCCGCTTCGTGATGCGCAGAGGTCCGACGGCGTCGCGTATGTCCTCAACGTCGCCCGCCAGCACGGCGATGTGATCTTGGATGAGACGGTGCGTGCCCGCGGACGCTTGCGATGTCACCGGTCCGGGTACTGCAAAGACGGGGCGGTTCAGTTCGGCTGCATAGGTGGCCGTGCGTGAGGATCCCGATCGCTGCGCTGCTTCCACCACGCACGTGGCGCTCGACAGGGCCGCTATCAGGCGATTGCGCGTCAAGAACCGACGACGACGCACGGTTTCGCCCAAAGGCGCCTCGCTGACGAGGACTCCCCTTTCGACGATCTGGGCGAACAGACCGTCATGTCCGCGCGGATAGGCCTGATCGACGCCACCCGCCAGGATGCAGATCGTGGTGCCGTCGACGGCCAATGCACCGCGGTGGGCAGCCGCGTCGATGCCGTATGCCCCACCGGACACGACGGTGATCGACTGGCCGGCCAGTACTGCCGACCATTCGCGGGCGACCATCTCGCCGTATCTCGTGCACGCACGAGCACCCACCATGGCAACCGAAGCAAGCGCATGCAGCCTCAGGTTCGCCTCGCCCCAACACCACAGCGCGATCGGACGTTGCGGGCCCAGTTGATCCAGTTGACCGGGCCATTCGAGTCCACCGGGAAGGACGATGCGACAACCCAAGTCCTCGGCCCGAGCCAGCTGAGATTCGAAGTCCAACCCAGCTAGCCGTGCACCGATGGAGGCTGCTCGCGGAATCCGAACGGGCGCTCCCGACAGCAGCGCTGCCACGACCGCACACGGTCCGCGGGTGTCGATCAGGTCGGCCAGCCCAGGCTCCCCTGGCTCGCACACGCAGGCCAGCGCGATGCGCGCCCGCGCGAGCACCTGCGGGTCACTGCAATCCGGATCGGCTTCGGGGGCGTTCGCCTTCATGCCGCTTCGTCTCCCAGTGGCTGATGCCAGTCGATGGCTTCACTCACGTGCCTGGCATTGGGTCGTTGCCGTCCATCCATATCGGCCAGCGTCCATGCGAGCTTCGCGATGCGATGCGAAGACCGCATCCCACCGCTGTTGCGTAGATGCTCATTCATGAGTTCGCTGGCAGCTGCTTCCATCTCCTGCTCGACCAACGCTCCTGGAGTAACTCGCGCGTTGACGCATCCCCACCTGCGTTGAGCGCGGTCCCGCGCTTCGAGGACGCGCTCGGCGACCTGCGCACTCGTCTCACCGCGTTCGGCCCCGCGCACCGGCTGCAGCCGGACCCGGATATCGATGCGATCGAGCAGCGGACCCGATAAGCGCTGGGCGTAGGCGTTGAGCGCCGTTCGGGGGCAGTCGCATGTACGTCCGAAGCCACGGGGCGTGTGCCGATATCCGCATGGACACGGGTTGGCGGCCAACACAAGTTGGAAATCCGCCGGCACCTCACCGCTCCACCCCGATCTGTGCAAACTCACGCTTCCGCTTTCCAGGGGTTGTCGAAGAGACTCCAGGGCATTGCGCGCGAACTCGGGTGCTTCGTCCAAGAACAGCACGCCGCGATGCGCCAACGAGACCGCACCCGGGCGAACCGCCCCGGCGACCACGGAGCCGAGAAGCGCGGCCGGACTCGAAGAGTGATGCGGAGACTGGAAGGGCGGACGACCGTCCTCACCCACCACCGCGGAACCATCGATTGCCACGAGAGCATGCACGGCCATCACATCCACCACTTGGCCTGGCTCCAAATCGGGCAGCACACTTGGCAGGCGTTCGGCGAGGAGTGTCTTGCCTACTCCGGGCGGACCGACCATCGCCAGGCTGTGACGTCCGGCCGCGGCGATCTCGAGCGCCTGCCTGCCCTCGCTTTGGCCAAGGACCTCGGACAGGTCCGGCTCACCTGCCACCCAACGACGAGCGCTCGTTGTTCCCGAGCCAGAGGCGGCTCGGACACCCGCATCCTCACCCAGCAGGACGTTCACGGCCTGCAGGAGACTGCGCACCCCGATCACTTCCACACCGGGAACCCGCGCGCACTCATCCACGTGCTCGGCCGGGACCACGATTCGACTGAAGCCGGCCTGCTGCACAGCGCAGGTGACCGTGATGGCTCCGGGAATCGGCCGGACGTGCCCGTCGAGCCCGAGTTCGCCGACCAGGACCCATCGATCGTGGTGGTCGGTCAGCGCTGGAATCTGCTCATCGGCAAGAAGCACCCCGATGGCAATCGGCAGGTCAAGACCGGTTCCGTGTTTGCGCACGTGGGCCGGTGACAACCCGATGGTCACCCGACCGCGCGGCCAGTTCAAACCGGTGTTACCGACGGCGCATCGGGCTCGGTGACGCGCCTCACCGATCGACGTGTCTGCGAGTCCAACCAGCCCCACGGTCGGCAACCCCTGAGCAACGTCGACCTCGACGGTGACCACCGTTCCGCTGACCCCTGAGACGACCGCCCCGTGAACCCGAGCAAGCGCCATGTCACACCGCCCGCAGGTGCTCGATCACCGGCTGACCCACCGGTGGCAGGGTCACTCCCACCACATCGAAGCGCAGCCGCGGTGCGTGAATCGATCGATGCTCGAGCCACGCGAGGGCAAGTGAGCGAAGTGTTCGCAACTTGCGCTTGGTGACCGCCTCGAATGGTGAGCCGTAGGCGATCGTTCGCCTGGTCTTCACTTCAACCACGACGAGGTCATCGCCATCGCGGACCACCAGGTCCAACTCACCGCGAACATCTTGACCACGCGGGCGCCAATTTCGATCCAAGATCACCATGCCCCGCGCACGGAGGTAGTCCATCGCCAACTGCTCGCCGCGCTGGCCCAGCGCTATCCGGTCATCTATCCGTTGCCGTGTATCCATGCAGTGAGCCTGCGCGCCGCCCGCACTTCACCGCTAGATCCGACCTCGTGCCTGTGGACGAGGAGATCGGGGGCTGGGGATAGGTCGAGGCAAGACCACCAACGCATGTATGGCCTGAATTCCGATTACACGCTCACCTGAGATTCCACGATGCTCGATGCTCGGGTGTCAACCCATGCGCGCCGATGGCCGCGCGGTGCACCGCCGTTCCGTATCCGACGTTGCTGTCCCAGCCGTAGTCGGGGTATCGCGCATGGAGGTTTCGCATGAGTTGATCGCGTTCGCATTTGGCGATGATCGACGCGGCGGCGATGCTGGCGCACGTTGCATCTCCGCGCACCACCGTATGCACGGTCCATCGATCATCCACGGGCGTGAGGAAATCGTGACGGCCGTCCAAGAGAACCGTCCCAACAGCAGAAGTCTCCTGGATGAGAGATTGGATAAGCGATACGGACTGTGCCGCTCCTTGTCCCAATGCGAAGGTGATACCCACCTCATCGATCCGTGCGGCGGGCACGTGAACCACCACGGCTTCACGCGCCCAGGTGCGAATCGGGCCAGCCAGAGCAAGCCGTCGCGCTTCGCTGAGCGCCTTCGAATCACGCACACCCTCGGGTGCCTCGCCGCACCGGGCATCGATTGCCACCGCCCCGATGGTGACCGGTCCGGCGAGTGCGCCCCGTCCGACCTCATCGATAGCCACGAGCATTGCGCCTGGCTGCCCAGCGAGAAGGCGTCGTTCGAGATCGAGGCTGGGAGCCGCAGCAACCACGTCTAGTCCAAAGCAGGGTTGCCGAAGATCGACGGGATGGTTTCGATGGCGAGGCGATCGAACGGCCACAGCACGAGGACCACTCGACCCACGGCGTCCCGGTAGGGAACCCCTCCGTCGTTCGCATCCAGGTGGTAGCGCGAGTCGCGTGAATCGCCACGATTGTCGCCCAGGACGAACATCGAATCCTGGGGAACCGTCACATCGAATCGCACTTGATCCGTGGGCCCGATGATGTAGTCCTCGTCGAGCGGAACTCCGTTCACCACGATGCGGCCCTCGGCATCGCAGCAGGCCACTTGATCCCCACCGAGACCGATCACTCGCTTGACGAGATCATCCCCGGAATCACTCGGCAGCACACCGATGAACGTCAGGCCTTGCCGAAGGGTGGCTCGCCAATCCTGGATCGGTTCCGGCGGCGCAGGTAGCCAGTCGCCAGGATCCTTGAAGACCACGATCTCCCCGCGCTTGACTCCGGACACATTGGTGGTGATCTTCGAGGCGATGATGCGATCCCCTGGCCGCAGAGTGTCTTCCATCGATGCACTCGGAACGTAGAACGCTTGGAGCAGGAACGCTCGGATGAGCGCAGACAAGAAGAGTGCAACAACGACGATCACGACGACCTCGCGCAACCCGCGCCAGAAGGGGTGAGCCTTCTTCTTCTCCCGGGCGTGCTTGCCTGGCGCGCTTTCGGTCACTGGCTACCCGCGCTCCCCTCGACCGAAACTCCGTATTGCGGTAGCGGGATGTTGGAGAGGCGAGTCAACGGCCAGACCACGGTCATCGCCCGACCGACCACAGCGTCCTCCGGCACGAATCCACCACCGGGATCCCCCAAATGCACCCGGGAGTCCGCCGAGGCCGAACGGTGATCACCCATGACCCATAACTTGCCATCTGGGACTTCCACAT
>CAZQRR010000014.1:0-12595 GCA_964595675.1 uncultured Rubrivirga sp.
AACGGGCGTACTGTGGCCTCGTGAACGTCCTCGACGACATCGTGGCGGGAGTCCGCGAGGACGTCGCGCGTCGTATGGGGGAAGTTCCCCTCGATGAATTGAAAGAACGCGCCAAACGAACTCCGTGTGCCCGCGATCCGCGGGCCATCCTTCGAAGTGATCAGATCTGCGTGATCGCCGAAGTCAAGCGGCAAAGCCCCAGCAAGGGCCCGCTTGCCGATATCGACGATCCAGCGGGTCTGGCTCGCGACTACGAAGCCGGGGGTGCCCACTGCATCAGCGTTCTCACCGAGGAGCGTCGATTCGGTGGAAGTCTGAGTGATCTCACGGCCGTCCGCGCCGCAGTTGACATCCCGATACTCCGCAAGGACTTCATCATCGGGAGCTACCAGTTATGGGAGGCGCGGGCCTTCGGTGCTGATCTGGTCTTGTTGATCGTGGCCGCATTGGAACAGGACGCACTGGTGTCCTTGGTCGAGCGAGCGCGCAGTCTGGGGCTGACGCCCTTGGTCGAGGTGCACGACGAGATCGAGGTGATGCGTGCAGTAGATGCTGGCGCGGAAGTCATCGGGGTGAACGCGAGGAACCTCAAGACATTGGAGATCGACCGAACGGTCTTCCCGCGGATCGCCGATCGAATCCCGGATTCGTGCATCAAGATCGCGGAGTCCGGCATTCGCGAGCCGCACGACCTCATCGCCTACGCCGAGGCCGGCGCCGACGCCGTGCTCGTGGGCGAGAGTCTGGTCACGGGCAAGGATCCTCGGGCCGCGGTACATGACCTGGTGACCGCTGGCTCCCACCCGGCGCTGCGGCAGATCCGAAAGAGCCCGACATGACAGCCATCGAAATTCCCGAGGCGACTTCCGATCGAGCTTCCGATCGAACTTCCGGTCACTTCGGTCCCTACGGCGGCCGATTCGTGCCCGAGGCGTTGATGGCCGCGCTCGACGAGTTGGAGATCGCATTCGACTCGGCTCTGGTGGACCCGTCCTTCGCGCGCGAACTGTCCGACCTCGAACGCCATTACACGGGTCGGCCATCGCCGCTCACTCGTGCACGTCGATTCGAGTTGGAGTGCGGTGGCGCTCGGGTGTACCTCAAGCGCGAGGACCTCAACCACACGGGTTCGCACAAGATCAACAACGTCCTCGGGCAGGCCCTGCTGACTAAGCGAATGGGCAAGAAGCGGATCATCGCCGAAACCGGGGCTGGTCAACACGGCGTGGCATCGGCCACGGCGGCGGCCCTGATGGGCTTGGAATGCGTCGTTTACATGGGACTCGAGGACACCAAGCGTCAGGCCCTCAACGTGGCCCGCATGGAGTTATTGGGGGCCACGGTCGTGCCCGTCACGACGGGAAGCCAAACCCTCAAGGACGCCATCAACGAAGCGATGCGTGACTGGGTCACCAACGTCGACCACACGCATTACCTGCTCGGCACGGTCACCGGGCCTTCACCGTTTCCCCGCATGGTCCGGCACTTCCACAGCGTCATCGGCACCGAGGCGCGCGAACAGATCCTGGACATCGAGGGTCGGCTTCCGGATGCGGTGGTCGCGTGCGTTGGTGGGGGATCGAACGCCATGGGCCTGTTCTCGGGTTTCCTCGATGAACCGCAGGTACGACTGGTCGGCTACGAAGCCGGTGGTGAAGGCGTCGAGACGGGCCGCCATGCCGCCCGCTTCGCGATGGGAGCACCCGGTGTCCTGCACGGTGCGCGGACTTACGTCATGCAGGATGAATGGGGTCAGACCGTCTCGTCGCACTCGATCAGCGCCGGTTTGGACTACCCCGGGGTAGGGCCTGAACATGCATGGCTGCACGACACCGGTCGGGCCACGTATGAACCCGTCACAGATTCGCAGGCTATGGAAGCGTTCGCGCTTCTTTGCCGCACGGAAGGCATCATCCCCGCGATCGAGACGGCTCATGCGTTGGCCGGCGCGATGCGGTTGGGCAAGCAGTTGGGCCCGGACTCGGTCATCGTCGTGAACCTGTCCGGTCGTGGCGATAAGGACGTGGTCACGGCTGCTCGCTGGTTCGGCATGGACACCGGAACCGGTCAGTAGGTATCGATTCACGGTGCACCCGCGTACATCATCCGTTTTCGAAACAGCCCGCAACGAAGACCGAGCTGTCTTGATCGGATATCTACCGGCCGGGTTCCCGACCGTGGATCACAGCATCGAGCTGATCCGGAGCATGTTCGAAGGCGGGGTGGATCTCGTCGAAGTGGGGTTGCCGTATTCGGATCCGTTGATGGACGGTCCTGCGATTCAGGAGGCGGTCGAGACCGCCTTGGCCGCGGGTGTCACAACGGCTGACGTTCTGCGCGTTGTGGCCGAGTCCGATCCAGGCGCAGGCCAGGCCGTCGTGGTCATGAGTTACTGGAATCCGATCGAGCGCTACGGCCAGCGCGCGTTCGCCGCGGATCTGCGCGACGCCGGTGGCAGCGGTGTCATCACTCCGGATCTGATTCCCGAGGAAGCGGGCGAGTGGATCGAGGCGACCGATAGTGCCGGAATGGATCGGACCTTTCTCGTGGCCCCGTCGTCGACCGATGTCCGTATCGATCGGGTGACGAAGGCCTGCACCGGTTTCGTGTACGCCGCCTCGACCATGGGTGTCACCGGAGCGCGCGACCAGGTCAGCTCGTCCGCACCCGAACTCGTCGCGCGAGTGCGTAGGCACTCCTCGGCCCCCATCGGTGTCGGTCTGGGAGTGTCGAGTGCCGAGCAGGCCGCCGACATCGCGGGTTACGCCGATGCGGTGATCGTCGGCTCTGCTTTCGTCCGGCGGATCCTAGATGCCCCCGATCAGGAATCTGCCCGAGAGTCCGTCCGGTCGTTTGCGGCCGAGCTCGCCACGGGCGTGCGAGGGCGTGAGTAACCGCCCGGTGGATGCCCGGTTGGCTCCAGTGGTTGCGAATGCAACTATCCTGAGAGGCCGCACGTCGAACGTTCCAAAGTGAACGTTCCAAGGTGAACGTTCCGTACACACACCGGATGGGGTCGGAGAGGTCATGGCAGCCGGAAGTAAGGACAGGCGCGAACGGGCAGCCGCAGCACGAGCGGCGGCCCAAGCAGGTGAAAAGCGCCGAGAGCGCACGGTTCGTCTCATCGGGGCACTCGCCGTAGTCGCCGTAGTCGCCGGGATCATCGGCGTGGCCGTGTACGCACGCAACACCGAGGGAAGCGTGGCTGGAGTCCAGGTAGTCGACCCCGATCCCAGCGCTCCGGTACCCGAGGGGGTCCTCGGGGCCGACAGCGAGTGGGCCTTCGGCGTTCCCTATGGCTCGGGTGGTGCGAACGTTCCCGTGCTCGAGGTGTGGGAGGACTTCCAGTGCCCGGCGTGCGGTGCACTCGAGGAAGCCAACGGTGCGGGCATTGCCGAACTTGCCGAGACGGGCGTTGTTCGCTTGATCTGGCGTCCCACGGGATTCTTGGATCGAAACCTCGGCAACGATGCCTCCAATCGAGCCATCGGAGCGTGGGGCTGCGCGATCGACCAAGGTTTCTCGCGGGAGTTCCACGATGCGGTGTACGCCAATCAGCCGGAGGTCGAGGGTGACGGCTGGCCGGATGAGGATTTCATCGCGATAGGTGAAGAGATCGGAATCTCCGGGGAGCAGCTCGATGAGTTCACCCAGTGCGTGAACGACGGCACCTATCGGGTCTGGGCGGCGAACTCGACCCAGGCCTTCTACGACGAGACGATCCCCGGTACTCCGTTCGGTCGCATCGACGGTGTGGAGATCGACAACGCCACGATGGCCGACAACGCAGCACTCCTAGCGGCGATCACCGCAGCGGCCGGCAACTGACGCATGTTGTTGGCGAGCATCCCCAGCCCCGAGCAGGGGGCATTGAACCTCGGACCGATCCCGCTGCGCGGTTACGCCCTTGCCATCATCCTGGGGATAGTCGTCGCGATCTGGTTGGGCAACCGCCGGTACGTAGCTCGCGGTGGCCAACCGGGTTTGATCACCGACATCGCCCTGTGGGCGGTTCCGTTCGGAATCGTGGGCGGACGCATCTACCACGTGCTCAGCGACTGGCAAATCTATTTCGGGCCCGACGGGCGCGGCTTCGTTGCCGCCCTTCGCATCTGGGACGGCGGACTGGGCATCTGGGGTGCGGTGGCCTTCGGGGCACTGGGTGCCTGGATTGCGGCCAGGCGCCACCATGTCCCGTTGCCTCCGATCGCAGACGCCATCGCCCCGGGAATCGCGCTCGCGCAGGCGATCGGTCGCTGGGGAAACTGGTTCAACCAGGAGCTCTTCGGCCGACCTACCGATCTCCCGTGGGGGCTGGAGATCTCACCCGGGCGTCGCCCCGAGGGCTACGAGCAGTTCGAGACCTTCCACCCGACGTTCCTGTACGAGTCCTTGTGGCTGGTGGGTGTCGCGTTGGTGGTGATCTGGGCCGACCGACGCTTCACCATGGGCCACGGCCGGGCATTCGCGCTCTACGTCCTGCTCTACACGGTCGGACGCGTCTGGATCGAAGCGCTGCGGATAGATCCGGTGAACACGGTCGGTGGAGTGCGCCTGAACGTCTGGACCTCGATCATCGTGGGACTCGGAGCCCTGATCTACCTGGTGTGGTCGGCGCGAACGCGACCGGGACGCGAAGTCATCGAGCCTCCGGCTGAGCAGGCCTCCGCTGTGGAAACCAGGCCGGCGGGCTAAACTCCCACCCCTACGGGCCAACGTCGTCCCGTGACCGGACCCCCCGGGTCCGGAACCCATGCAGCCATCCCCGAACGGGGCCACCAGGCGGCATGTCCGTTACGGACGACGAAAGGCACACCGTGCTCGATCGCTACTCAACGCTCCCGCCGGCCCAGGGTCTTTACGATCCGCGGACCGAGAAGGACGCCTGTGGTGTCGCCTTCGTGGCAACCCTGACCGGGGTGGCCACTCGGGCCGTCGTTCAGCAGGCACTGACCGCACTGGTGAACCTCGAGCATCGGGGCGCATCGGGAAGCGAGCCCGACAGTGGCGATGGAGCGGGAATCTTGCTCCAGGTCCCCGATGCCATGCTGCGGCGCATCAGCGGGGTGGAACTGCCGGCCGCAGGTGGTTACGCAACGGGAATCGGCTTCCTGCCGCAAGAACTCAGCGAGCGCGCTGAAGTGATGCGGCAAATCAGTCAGATCGCCGACGAAGAGGGCGTGACCATCCTTGGATGGCGCGAGGTGCCCACGGATCCGACTCTGGTCGGACGAACCGCACGTTCATGCATGCCCGCTTTCTGGCAGATCTTCACCGCCGATGCTTCAGGTGAGGCCAGCGGCATCGATCTGGATCGGTTGATCTACGGAGTGCGCAAGCGCATCGAGCACGAGGTGGGTGTGTACTTCGCGTCGCTATCTGCTCGGACAATGGTCTACAAAGGAATGCTCACGACCGGTCAGTTAGTGCCGTTCTATCCAGACTTGAGCGAGCCGGATATCGCCTCGACTCTGGCAATGGTGCACTCCCGATTCTCGACGAACACCTTCCCTTCGTGGCCATTGGCGCATCCATATCGGCTCATCGCGCACAACGGTGAGATCAACACCGTCCAGGGCAATCGCAACTGGATGACCACCCGCGAGGCGATGCTCACCAGCGATGTGATTCCCGGCGACATGACACGTCTGTTCCCGATATGCACGCCCGGAGCCAGCGACTCAGCAAGTTTCGATGAGGTCTTGGAACTTCTGCACCTCGGGGGTCGGTCCCTCCCACAGGCAGTCTTGATGATGATCCCCGAAGCATGGGAGAACAACCCGGACATGGATCCGCAGCGTCGGGCGTTCTACGAGTTCTACGCAACGCTGATGGAGCCGTGGGATGGTCCGGCGAATGTCTGCTTCACCGACGGCACGCAGATCGGAGCGGTGCTCGATCGCAATGGGCTTCGTCCGGGTCGTTTCTGGGTTACGGACGACGGTCTGGTGGTACTCGCTTCCGAAGCGGGAGTACTCGATATCGATCCGGCCACGGTGGTTCGCAAGGGACGCCTTCAACCAGGACGGATGTTCCTGGTGGACACCGCGGCGGGACGAATCATCGAAGACCACGAGATCAAGGCCGAACTCGCCGCCGAGGAGCCTTACGCGGAGTGGCTGGACGGTGGGTTGATCCATCTCGAGGAGCTTCCCGAACGCGAGCACGTCGTTCACACCCATGAATCCGTTGCCCGTCGGCAGCAGACATTCGGGTATACGCAAGAAGAGTTGCGTTTGATCGTGGAGCCGATGGCTCGAGCAGGAGCGGAGCCCATCGGGTCCATGGGCACCGATACTCCGATCGCCGCGCTATCGGACAAGCCGCGGTTGCTTTTCGACTACTTCAGCCAGCTTTTCGCACAGGTGACCAATCCGCCCTTGGATGCGATCCGCGAGGAGATCGTCACCTCGCTGGCCAGTTTGATTGGCCCGGAGGGCAACCTCCTGGAATCCCAGCCGGGACATTGCCGTCAGGTGGTTCTTCCCTTCCCGGTCATCGACAACGACGAACTCGCGAAGATCTTGCACATCAATGCCGACGGCACCCTGCCGGAGTTCGCCGCTGCCCGAGTCAAGGGCCTGTACCCCGTCGCAGGAGGGGGAGCAGCCCTCGAGAAGCGTCTAGGCGAGATCTTCAACGAGGTCGATGCGCTGATCCGCCAGGGCAAGCGGTTCATCGTGCTGTCCGACCGTGACAGCAATGCGCAGCTGGCTCCGATTCCCTCGTTGCTGCTGTGCGCCGCAGTTCATCACCACCTGGTGCGTACCAAGGCGCGCAGCCAGATCAGCCTGCTGGTCGAAAGCGGAGATGTTCGCGAGGTTCACCACGTGGCACTGCTCATCGGTTACGGCGCCGCAGCCATCAACCCCTATCTAGCTTTGGAGACCGTCGAGGATCTCGTATCGCGCAACGTGATCGCCGACATCTCACCTGAGAAAGCGGTACGCAACTACATCAAGGGACTGGGCAAGGGTTTGCTGAAGGTCATGTCCAAGATGGGCGTCTCGACGGTGGCGTCCTATCGGGGGGCGCAGATCTTCGAGGCGATCGGCCTGTCCCAGGACCTCGTCGATGCCTACTTCACCGGAACGGTCACCAAGTTGGGTGGCGTGGGCATCGATGTCATCGCCGAAGAAGTCGCGCGTCGTCATGCCACGGCGTACCCGCCGTCGGGGATCTCTCCGGCGCACCGGGTACTCGAGGACGGCGGGGAGTACCAATGGCGCCGCGATGGCGCCCCGCATCTGTTCGACCCGGAGACGGTGTTCCGCTTGCAGCATGCAACGCGAAGCAAGCGCTTCGACATCTTCCGCGAGTACACCACCGGAGTGAACGAGCAAGCCGAGCGTCTGATGACCTTGCGCGGCCTGTTCGCCCTGAAGGAGGGTGTTCGCGAACCAGTTCCGATCGACGAGGTGGAGTCGATCGAATCCATCGTCCGACGCTTCTCCACCGGCGCGATGTCGTATGGATCGATCTCCGCGGAAGCCCACGAGACCCTCGCTATCGCGATGAATCGCATCGGGGCGAAGTCCAACACCGGGGAAGGCGGCGAAGACCCGGAGCGCTACGCGCCGTTGGACAACGGTGATTCGAAACGATCGGCCATCAAGCAGGTTGCATCCGGTCGTTTCGGTGTGACGAGCGAATATTTGGTGAACAGCGACGACATCCAGATCAAGATGGCCCAAGGCGCAAAGCCGGGTGAAGGTGGGCAGTTGCCCGGCCACAAGGTCTATCCCTGGATCGCCAAGACCCGTCACTCGACTCCGGGCGTGGGGTTGATCTCTCCGCCTCCACACCACGACATCTACTCGATCGAGGACCTCGCTCAGTTGATTCACGACCTCAAGAACGCCAATCCGCTGGCCAGGATCCACGTCAAGCTCGTCGCCGAGGTCGGTGTGGGAACGGTCGCCGCCGGTGTTTCGAAAGCACACGCCGACGTCGTGCTGATCTCCGGCCACGACGGTGGTACCGGTGCTTCGCCGCTGACCTCGTTGAAGCACGCAGGTGCCCCCTGGGAGCTGGGTCTTGCCGAGACCCAGCAGACATTGCTGCTCAACGGCCTGCGTGATCGGGTGGTGGTGCAGACGGACGGTCAGCTCAAGACCGGACGTGACGTGATCATCGCCGCCTTGCTCGGAGCTGAGGAATATGGATTCGCAACGGCACCTCTGGTGGTCATGGGTTGCGTGATGATGCGGGTGTGTCACCTGGACACCTGTCCGGTGGGGATCGCCACCCAGAATCCGGTGCTCCGCGAAAGGTTCTCCGGATCACCGGACTTCGTGGTGAACTTCTTCGAGTTCATCGCTCAGGAAGTCCGCGAATACCTGGCGCAACTCGGATTCCGCAGCCTCGACGAGGCCATCGGGCATGCCGAATTGCTGGACACGCGCCGAGCAATCGATCACTGGAAGGCCGATGGTTTGGATCTGGCTCCGATCCTGCACGTGCCTGATCTCGATGATTCGCAACCACGACGACGCGTGGTGGCGCAAGACCACGGTCTTGAGGCAGCTTTGGACAACCGTCTCATCGAGATGTGCGCCCCTGCGATCGACCGAAGGGAGCCGGTGCGCGCGAGCATGGCGATTCGTAATGTGAACCGGACGGTCGGGACGATGCTGGGATCGCACGTCACCCGCGCTCACGGTGGTGAAGGCCTGCCCGATGGCACGATCGACATCACCTTCCAGGGCTCGGCCGGGCAGTCGTTCGGTGCCTTCGTGCCGGCGGGCATCACGCTCAGACTCGAAGGTGATGCGAACGATTACGTCGGCAAGGGCCTCTCGGGTGGTCGGATCGTGGTCCGACCCGATCGCGGTGCGACGTTCCCGGCGGAAGGCAACATCATCGCCGGCAATGTCATCGCGTACGGCGCCACGAGCGGCGAGATCTTCATCCGCGGCCAGGTCGGTGAGCGCTTTTGCGTTCGTAATTCCGGCGTGCACGCGGTGGTGGAGGGAGTGGGTGATCATGCCCTCGAATACATGACCGGTGGTATCGCGGTGATCCTCGGTTCCGTTGGCCGCAACCTGGGCGCCGGCATGTCGGGTGGTATCGGTTATGTGCTGGACCTATCTGCCAGTCGAGTCAATCCGGAGATGGTCGATCTCGATGATCTCGATGCCGACGACATCGAGGAGTTGAAGGCGCTGATCACACGCCATGTCGAGGAAACGGATTCCGCGCGCGGGGCCGAACTCCTTGCCGATTGGGAAAAGTCGGTACGTCGGTTCACCAAGGTGATGCCTCGGGATTTCAAGCGCGTCTTGCGGCTTCGGCAGGAGGCCTTGGCCCGCGGCGAGGACCCGGTCGCTGCTGTGATGGGAGGAATCCATGGCTGATCCACGTGGCTTCTTGACCACCGATCGTGAACTGCCGAAGCGGCGTCCGGTCGACATTCGAATCCAAGATTGGCGAGAGGTCTACGAGGATTTCGACGCACGTAGCCTGGAGAAGCAGGCTGGTCGTTGCATGGATTGCGGTATTCCGTTCTGCCACCAGGGATGTCCTCTCGGGAATCTGATCCCCGAGTGGAACGACCTCATCTACGACCGGGACTGGGGTCAGGCGATCGAGCGCCTGCACGCGACCAACAACTTCCCCGAATTCACCGGGCGCCTGTGTCCGGCTCCGTGCGAGGCGGCCTGTGTGCTTGGCATCAACGCCGATCCCGTCACCATCAAGCAGGTCGAGGTTGCCATCGTGGATCGTGCGTGGGAAGCGGGCTGGATCACCCCACAGCCACCGGAGTCACTCACGGGCAAGACGGTTGCGGTGATCGGATCCGGGCCGGCGGGATTGGCGACGGCCCAGCAACTGGCTCGCGCCGGGCACACTGTCGCCGTCTACGAACGAGCTGACCGCATCGGTGGCCTGCTGCGCTACGGCATTCCGGAATTCAAGATGGAAAAGCACCATCTCGATCAGCGTCTGCGTCAGATGGAAGCCGAGGGCGTCAAGTTCCGTCCGAATGTGGAGATCGGCGTGGACATGACCGCCTCCGATCTTCGTCGTCGCTACGACGCCATCGTGATCGCCACGGGGGCAACCGCCTGGCGCGACCTGCCGATTCCCGGTCGCGACCTCATCGGCGTCCATCAGGCCATGGAATTCCTTCCTTTCGCCAACCGAGTGCAGGAAGGTGATCTGGACGCTTCGCCGCTCGACGTTGCCGGCAAACATGTGGTGATCATCGGGGGCGGAGACACCGGTGCCGACTGTCTGGGGACATCGCACCGCCAGGGTGCAGCGAGCGTGACGCAACTGGAGATCATGCCGCGGCCTACAGAAGAGCGTCCATCGAGTCAGCCGTGGCCCACCTACCCGATGACGTACCGCGTCTCCAGTGCGCACGAAGAAGGTGGGGAGCGCATCTTCGCCGTCTCCACCGAGCGCTTCGAAGGCGATGCCTCGGGCAAGGTGACCGCCTTGCACCTAGTCGATGTGGAGTTTCTCGACGGTCGGTTCCAGCCGATCGCGGGCAGTGAACGCTCGATCCCTGCGGACACGGTTCTGCTGGCGATGGGATTCACCGGTCCGGAGCAAGGACCGCTGGTGGAGCAGTTCGGCTTGCCCCTGACCGAACGCGGTGCGATCGCGCGCCGCGATGACTACTCCACCGACCTCGAGGGAGTCTTCGTGGCAGGAGATGCCGGACGTGGACAGTCGCTGATCGTCTGGGCGATCGCCGAAGGTCGCGCCGCGGCGGCGAGTGTCGATCGATTCTTGATGGGCACCACAAATCTGCCGTCTCCGATTCGCGCATCGGCGCGGCCCCTCATGGTGTAACCGTTTGCGGATAGGATTTGCCCCATGCGTCGCGCCAAGATCGTGGCAACCCTCGGACCGGCAAGTCACACCCCGGAGCAGATCCGCGCACTCGTCGACGCCGGCATGGACGTCGCCCGGCTCAACCTCTCGCACGGCACGCGCGAAGATCACCTCGAGTCCTACCTCGCGGTGCGTCAGGCCAGCGATGCCGGTGGCCGGGGTGTGGGCATCCTCGCCGACCTCCAGGGCCCGAAGATCCGCCTCGGCACCTTCGCGAACGGACCGGTGCTGCTCGAGCCGGGGACCGAGTTCATCGTCACCACCGAGGATGTCCCCGGTGATGCCACCATGGTGTCCACCACCCACAAGGGCTTGACCGACGATGTCCGCCCGGGCGATTTCGTGCTCGTGGACGACGGCCGCATCGAACTGCGCGTCACGAAGGTGGATGGCCCGCGGGTGCACACCACCGTGGTGGAAGGTGGACGGGTCTCCGATAACAAGGGCTTCAATCTCCCGGGGGTCCCCGTCAGCGTTCCCGCGCTGTCGGAGAAGGACGTCGAGGACCTTCGCTGGGCGCTGCGAACCGGTGCCGACATGATCGCGCTGTCCTTCGTACGTTCGCCCGACGACATCAAAGGCGTTCGGGCGATCATGGAAAGTGAAGGCATCTTCATCCCGGTGCTCGCCAAGGTCGAGAAACCGCAGGCCATCGAGAACCTCGCCCAGATCATCGAGGCCTTCGACGGCGTGATGGTCGCCCGTGGTGACCTTGGTGTGGAGTTGCCGCTCGAGCAGGTGCCCCTGGTGCAAAAGCGCGCGATCCAGATGTGTCGCCAGGCCGGCAAGCCGGTGATCGTGGCCACCCAGATGCTCGAATCCATGATCGGTGCCAACCGCCCCACCCGTGCCGAGGCGAGCGACGTCGCCAATGCCGTTCTCGACGGAGCGGATGCGTTGATGCTGTCCGGCGAGACCAGCGTGGGCCACAGCCCCACCCTCGCCGTCGAGACCATGTCGCGCATCATCGAGCGGGTTGAGGGCGAGGCCCTCGAACGCATCCCCGAACTCGACCTGGAGGTGCGGGGATCCACGGCGCGAGCTCTCACCCGCGCAGCCGTAGACGTCGCGCAGTACACCGAGGCCACGCATCTCATCGCATTCACCGAGACCGGCCGCTCGGCCAGGCTGATTGCACGATGGCGTTGTAAGACACCTCTACTCGCCTTCACCCCCAACCCGCGCGTGCGCAGCCAGTTGGCTCTGGTGTGGGGTGTGGAGACCTTCCTCGTTCCCCAGGTCCGTCACACCGACGACATGGTCGTCCAGGTCGACAAGGCCTTACTCGAAATCGGGCGCGCCACTGCGGGAGAGCGCGTGGTGATCGTTGCCGGCGTGCCTCCGGGTGTGCCCGGCACCACCAATGGCATGCGCGTCCACAAGATCGGCAGTGCGGGGCCCGGCGGTGGGGTCTAGCTCGCAGACCGATCTCTTGGCGGCTGCCATCGCAGGGAGTTTCCTCAGCCGCGTAGGCCGAGCACTGGTGAATGAACTGGACACCTCGGATCTTGGTCGACCGCGTCGGAGCCTCGCCGAAGCGATGATGACGTCGGCTTCGGTGATCGTGTGCCACGACGGTGCGGAGGATCCCAGATTCGTGTACGTCAATTTCGCTGCGGCGGCCCTGTGGAAGATGAGCGTCGAGCAGATGATCGGAATGCCCTCGCGTCTATCGGCTCCGCCGGAACGCCAACAGGAGCGGGCCAGCGCCCTGGCGGAGGCCGGGCAGTGCGGTGTGCTCGTGGGTTAC
>CAZQRR010000014.1:12695-18511 GCA_964595675.1 uncultured Rubrivirga sp.
ACTCCCTGGCGGAGTCCTGGGTCAGGCGGCCACCTTCGATCGGTGGCACGAGGTGCCGCAGCGCGACTCCGGCGGAATAGTCCGATAGGTTGGGCGAGTTCCTTTAAGCCCGTCCTGTGAGGCGGGGAAGGGGAGGCTCAATGCCGCCTGGTCGCGTCGTCCTAGACGACGAAGACATCGCCCGTGCCGTTCGTCGCATGGCCCACGAGATCATCGAGAAGTCCCGCGGGATGGATCGCGTCATCTTGCTGGGGATCCCCACTCGCGGCGTCCATCTCGCTCGCCGAATCGCTACGGCTATCACCGACATCGAGGGACGAGATGTTCCGTGCGGAGCACTCGATGTGACGCTCTACCGCGATGACCTTCGCATGCGGGAGGTGCGCGGTCTGGAGCCCTCAGACATACCTGCAGAAGGCGTGGACGGACGTATCGTCGTGCTCGTCGACGATGTCCTGTACTCCGGGCGCACCATTCGCGCAGCCCTGGATGCGCTCAACGATCTCGGTCGCCCTGCGGCGGTGCGCCTGGCGGTCATGGTCGACCGCGGCCATCGCGAACTGCCGATCCGACCCGACTTTGTGGGCAAGAACCTGCCCACCTCACAGGCCGAGACCGTCCGGGTGCACTTCACCGAATGCGATGCGCGCGATGAGGTAGTGATCGAGCAGGTGGACGAGCAGGTGGACGAGTGATCGGCAAGCACCTGTTGTCCACCGAGGATCTGTCGCGTGAGCAGGCGATCCGAATCCTGGATACCACCGCGGAACTAGCGACCGTGACGGATCGATCGGTGAAGAAGCTCCCCACGTTACGAGGCCGCACGGTCGTCAACTTGTTCTTCGAGGATTCCACGCGAACGCGACTGTCCTTCGAGTTGGCGGCAAAGCGCTTGTCCGCCGATGTCATCACCTTCTCGGCCAAGGGGTCATCGGTGTCGAAGGGGGAGAGTCTGAAGGACACCGCACTCACCCTCGAGGCGATGGGAGCCGACGCGGTGATCATCCGCCATGGAGCCTCCGGGGCGCCGTTCCGTCTAGCCAACGCCGGATGGATCAACGGTGCGGTCATCAATGCCGGTGATGGAACGCACGAACATCCAACCCAGGCACTGCTGGATGCATTCACGTTGCGCAGGCATCTTCGATCGGGTGCGGGAGATCTCGCAGGGGCGCGGGTAGTGATCGTGGGTGACGTGCTGCACAGCCGCGTGGCTCGATCCAACGTCTTTCTGCTGCGAACCCTCGGTGCGCAGGTCACCCTCGTGGCACCCCCCACGTTGATGCCGGTGGGTATCGACTCCTGGCCGTGCGAGGTCAGCTACAACATCGACGAGACGCTGCCCGCTGCCGATGCCGTGATGATGCTGCGGGTTCAGGCGGAACGGATGGCAGGCGCCTACTTCCCATCCGCACTGGAGTACTCACGCCTGTTCGGACTCGATGCGCGCAGAATGGCCCTCCTGTCACGCGACGCGGTCGTCTTGCACCCGGGTCCGATGAACCGCGGTATGGAGATCTCGGCCGAGGTCGCGGACTCACCACGGTCGGTGATCGTCGAACAGGTAACCAACGGGGTGAACGTCCGGATGGCCGTGCTGTACCTGCTCCTAGGTGGCGCTGATTCGGAGACTTCGTCGAAGGAAGGTGCGTGATGACGTCGGTCGTTATTCGTTCCGGGCGCTTGTACGGCGAGGAGGCCCAGGATGTGGTGATCGACGGCGGTCGCATCACCGACGTCTGCGCTGCCGGTACCGGGTCGGGCGAGGTCATCCTCGACGCCGATGGATGCGTGGTACTGCCTGGCCTGGTCGACCTGCACACCCATCTGCGCGAGCCGGGGCGCGAGCATGCCGAAACGATCGAGTCGGGTTCGCGCGCGGCAGCCAAGGGTGGATACACGTGCGTCCACGCCATGGCGAATACCTCTCCGGTAGCGGACACCGCCGGTGTGGTCGAGCAGGTGTGGCGACGCGGTGTGGATGCCGGGCTGGTCGACGTTCGCCCCGTGGGAGCGGTGACTGTTGGCCTGCGCGGCGAGCAGCTGGCCGAGCTCGGTGCCATGGCGCACAGCGGCGCGCACGTCCGCGTCTTCAGTGACGATGGATTGTGCGTCCACGATCCGCTGATCATGCGCCGTGCCCTGGAATACGTGAAGGCCTTCGGGGGCGTCATCGCCCAACACGCCCAGGACCCACGACTGACCGAAGGTGCGCAGATGAACGAGGGGGCGTTGTCCGGGCGCTTGGGTCTGGCCGGCTGGCCGGCGGTTGCTGAGGAGTCGATCATCGCTCGCGATGTGCTTCTCGCCGAACACGTGAACTCCCGCCTTCACGTCTGCCATGTGTCCACAGCCGGTGCGGTCGACGTGATCCGGTGGGCCAAGGCGCGGGGGATCGACGTCACGGCCGAGGCGACCCCGCACCATCTGCTGCTCTCCGAGGAACTCGTCGAGACGTTCGATCCGATCTACAAGGTCAATCCACCGCTTCGACGGCCAGACGATGTGCTCGCACTGCGCCAAGCAGTCGCCGATGGCACCATCGACGTCATCGCAACCGATCACGCACCCCACCCTCGCGAGGACAAGGACTGCGAGTGGGCCGCTGCGGCAATGGGCATGCTCGGACTGGAGACTGCGCTCGGAGTCGTGGCGGAGGTGTTGGTGGAATCGGGTCTGATGGATTGGCGACAGGTCGCCGACCGGATGTCCATCGCCCCGGCGCGCATCGGTGGTGTGGATGACCAAGGGCAGCCGATCGCCACCGGTGCGCCGGCCAATCTCATGGTCTGGGATCCGCGATCACCGACGATCGTCCGCGGGAGTTCCCTGTCCTCCCGCAGCAGCAACACCCCCTACGAGGGTCGGCAGTTCCCCGGGCGAGTACGCCACGTCCTGTTTAGCGGCCGCCCCACGGTGTTCGAGGGGGAGCTCGCGGGGGAGCTCACATGAGTGTCGTGGCAACGGTCTTCACCGAGCAGGCATCGGTTACGAATTGGCCGGCGCGAATAGCGCTGGTCGGCGCGATGCTGGCCGTCATCGCCTTGGTGCTGTGGGGGATGCGCCGTGGTTGGCGAGCGCGCCAACGTCGGCAAGCGGACATCCCAGCACCGGAAGCGTTCGATGAAGGCAGACATGCACACGCATCGACACAGGTGGACCACAGTGGCGCGGAGATCGCCGGCCTGTACCTGGGTACTTCCACGGCGGGAGACTGGTTGGACCGCATCGCGGTCCACGGGCTCGGGGTTCGAAGTCGCGCGCGAGTGTCGTGGTCTGGAGCCGGCATCGGGGTCGAGCGCGACGGGGCGTCGTCGTTCTTCATACCGGCAACGGACGTCGAGGCTGTCCGCACCGATCGTGGAGTGGCAGGCACCGTGCGAGCCAAGGACAGCGTGGTGATCATCACCTGGCGGCTGGGACCTGGGCTCGTCGAGACTGGATTCCGGGCGGATGACGGGGCCGACCACCGGACCTTGTTGGATGGGCTCATGGCGGCCCTCCCGAGTTCCTCCCATGAAGGGCCCGGCCGATGAGCGCCCACGAGCCCGCGGTCTTGGTTCTGGAAGACGGCAGGTCCATGCGAGGTCGGGCATACGGGGCGGTGGGAGAGACCTTCGGTGAGGCGGTCTTCTCCACCGGCATGACCGGCTACCAGGAGACCCTCACCGACCCCTCGTACCACGGGCAGGTCGTGATCATGACCGCCCCGCATATCGGCAATACCGGGGTGAACGACGAAGATCCGGAGTCCAGTCGCATCTGGGTCGCTGGATATGTGGTGCGCAACCCGGCTCGAATCGCCTCGAATTGGCGCGCCGTTCGCAGTTTGGACGACGAACTCACCCATCAGGGAATCGTCGGCATCTCCGGAGTGGACACCCGAGCCTTGACTCGGCATCTGCGCGAAGTCGGAGCGATGCGCATCGGGATCTTCAGCGGGCAAGCCGCGCAGCGGAGTGAAGATGAACTCCTCGCTGCAGTCCGTTCGAGCCCGGGCATGGTCGGGGCGAACCTCACGCAGGACGTATCAACGAAGGAGACGTACACGATCGAGGCGATCGGCGACTCCACCGCAACCGTCGTGGCCGTGGATCTGGGGATCAAGTCGATGACCCCGCATCGCATGGCCGAACGCGGCATGACGGTGCACGTGGTTCCCGCGAGCATCGACTGGGCTGGTATCGCCGCGTTGAATCCTGACGGCGTCTTCTTCTCGAACGGCCCCGGAGATCCATCAGCGGCCGATCATGCGGTCGCCCTGATGACCAGCGCCCTGGGGGCGGGCGTCCCCGTCTTCGGCATCTGCTTCGGCAATCAGATCCTGGGACGCGCCTTGGGGTTACCCACGTACAAGTTGCGCTTCGGCCACCGAGGAATCAACCAACCCGTGCAGGACGTGAGAACCGGCAAGGTCGAAGTGACCGCGCACAACCACGGCTTCGCGGTCCAGGCACCCCTAGGCGAGGAGTTCAGTACGCCCTTCGGCCCTGCGCGCGTATCACACGTGTGCTTGAACGATGGGGTGGTGGAGGGCCTGGAACTCGTCGACGGTTCTGCCTTCAGCGTCCAGTACCACCCTGAGGCCGCGGCTGGACCGCACGATGCCGCCTATCTGTTCGATCGTTTCGCGCAGGCGATGGTCGGGCATAGGGAAGGTGGGCTCTAGTGCCCAAGCGCGCGGATATCTCGTCCGTCATGGTGATCGGGTCCGGTCCGATCGTGATCGGCCAAGCCTGCGAGTTCGATTACTCCGGCACCCAGGCCTGTCGCGTCCTGCAGGCCGAAGGGCTTCGAGTGATCTTGGTCAACTCCAATCCCGCGACGATCATGACCGACCCCGAATTCGCCGATGCCACGTACGTGGAACCCATCACCCCCGAGTACGTCGAGCGCATCATCGCGAAGGAACGCCCCGACGCCCTGCTGCCCACCCTGGGCGGACAAACCGCACTGAATACGGCGATCGCCTTGCACAACTCCGGGGTGCTGGAGAAGTACGGGGTGGAGCTCATCGGTGCCGACGTCGATGCCATCGAGCGAGGTGAGAATCGGGAGAAGTTCCGGTCCATCGTCGAATCGATCGGTGGCGAAAGTGCCCGCTCGATCATCTGCCACACCTTGGATGAATGCTTCGCGGCAACGCAGGATCTCGGGTACCCCGTTGTGGTGCGCCCGTCGTTCACGATGGGTGGTGCCGGTTCGGGTATCGCCTACGACCCCGACGATCTCGCGCGCATCGCGGGAGCCGGCCTGCAAGCTAGTCCCACGACCGAAGTACTCCTCGAAGAGTCGATCATCGGTTGGAAGGAATACGAGCTCGAATTGATGCGCGACCGCAACGACAACGTGGTGGTCGTGTGCTCGATCGAGAATCTCGATCCGATGGGGGTGCATACGGGCGACTCCATCACGGTCGCGCCGGCTTTGACGCTGACCGATCGCGAGTACCAGCACATGCGCGACGTGGGAATCGACATCATCCGGGCCGTGGGCGTGGACACCGGCGGATGCAACATCCAATTCGCCATCAACCCCGACGACGGTCGGATGATCGTCATCGAGATGAACCCGCGGGTGTCCCGCTCGTCCGCACTTGCGTCCAAGGCAACGGGATTCCCCATCGCGAAGATCGCCGCGCGACTTGCCATCGGATACACACTCGACGAGATCCCCAACGACATCACGCAAAAAACACCCTCGTCCTTCGAGCCCACCCTCGACTACATCGTGGTGAAGGTTCCTCGATTCGCGTTCGAGAAGTTCCCCGGGGCCGACACCACGCTGACCACCACCATGAAGAGCGTGGGCGAGGC
>CAZQRR010000015.1:0-6416 GCA_964595675.1 uncultured Rubrivirga sp.
CCCGAGCCAAGGCCCGAGTCAAGAAAACTCGAGTCTGTCCTTCAAAAGCAACTATTTGCACCTTTACCTCGCTAACCTTCCGAGACCACTCGTTGGCTCAGGAGGCATCACATGACCATGGAAGAAATCGAAATCACTGAATATTCGGAGCCACCCAAGACCGGTTTTGTCGGCGCGATCAAGAAGGGCTTTCGGGGCTACGTGGTCTGGAATGCTCGATCCACCCGATCTGAGTACTGGTGGTGGAGCCTTTTCGCCATCATCGTCGCACTCGTTGCCGCAGTCATCGACACCGTCGTCTTCTCCACCGACATGATGACTGCGGTCGGTCCGGCGAGCATCGTTACCTCGCTTGCGCTTTTCCTGCCCGGCTTATCGGTATGGATTCGGCGCCTCCACGACACAGATCGCACCGGTTGGTGGGCTTGGATCTTGTTGATCCCGCTCGTCGGATTGATCGTGTCGCTCATCTTCGTTCTCTTGCCATCGAAAGCGGGACCCACACGCTGGAATAGCCGCATTCAGGAATGACTCAAAGCTTGCCGCCTCGAGGCCGACCGTCAGTTGCCCTAGAGCGTGCATCGAGACGTCACCGTCAGTGCTTCGGCTTCCGTATTGAGGTTGGGAGAAGTCGTTGAGTGAGGGGTCCCCGAGGCGGCTCCCGAAGCACTTGGCTGCTGACACTTTTGGCCTCGTCACATGGCGCTGTCACACTTCCCCATCGACGCCGCTCAATGGACGGTACCTGAGTGGAAAGTGTTTGGAGGTGTGACCCATGATCGGCAACCTCCCTCCTGTCGTATCGGAAAGCGAGTGGCTGGCTGCGCGACGAGAGTTCCTGAAAAAGGAGAAGGCTGCGACGAAGGCTCGCGATGAACTGAATGCTGAACGTCGCACGCTTCCGATGTTGCGGATCGACAAGGCATACGAGTTTGAAGGGTCCGATGGGACGAGAAGCCTTTCGGATCTCTTTGATGGACGTCCGCAACTCATCGTTCACCATTTCATGTTTGCGCCGGAGTGGGAGACCGCGTGTGCTTCATGCTCATCCGCTGCGGACGGAATCGCTGGATTGAGGCAACTTCACGCCCGGAATACGTCGCTGGTGGCCATCTCTCGTGCTCCGTATCGAAAGATCGCCGCATATCAACAACGCATGGGCTGGAATTTCCCTTGGTACTCGTCATTCGGAAGTGATTTCAACTACGACTTTCACGCCACACTCGACGATCGCGTGACACCTGTGCTGATTCACTTCAAAGACCAAGATGAGTTGGCCGAACAGGGAACGCCATGGGGCGGTGAACCATGGAATGAATCCATGCGGGGCACGGAGATGCCGGGGATCAGCGTGTTCGCGATGATCGAGGGTGAAGTGTTTCTCACCTATGCGACTTTCGGTCGCGGCCTTGAGGAGTTTCACCACGGCTATCCGTATCTCGACCTCACGCTCCTTGGAAGACAGGAGGAGTGGGAGGAGCCAGCGGGGCGCTCACTTGCATTGGGTCTGCAAGTAGGCGGCCCGAAGATGCGGCTCCCTGACGAATATCCATCGTGATGGCCAGATAGTCCTTTTCCGAACCACAGCCCTTAGCTTTCACCTACCATGCGGCGGTGTCCTTGTCCCGTCGGCGCTTCTTGGCAGGCGCAGCTGCCTTGGCTGCCACGTGGGGCGTCTCCCGTGAGGTGATGGCGCGGACGCTCGCAGCGGTGCCGGTGCGGGCAACCGAAGTTCGTTCCACTTTGCTGCAGACCATCAAGATGTCCGCTCAGCCTGTTCGCGGGGTGTACCGAACACTGGTGGCCGGTGCCGGTGAGGACTTCATTCCCCGGTACGACCTCCTGGGTCGAGTTGCGGACGCGTCACGTAGCCAGACTCGAAGGTCGCTGTACTACCTCGCACACTTGTCCGACATCCATGTGATCGATGCGCAGACTCCGGCACGGATGGATGCAATCCAGAGCATTGCGCCGGAGTTGTTCACGGATGCGTGTCGTCCCCAAGACACCCTGACCGTGCATGTGCTGTCCTCCGTCGTGGACAGCGTCGTCGATGCGCAAGTGAGCTCGGTGACGGGGGCGCCCCTGGCCAGTGCGCTCAGCACCGGTGATAGCGCGGACAACCTGTCTCAGCTCGAGACGCGTTGGTACATCGACATCCTCGACGGTAAGGAAGTACTCGCCAACAGCGGTGCTGTCGATCGTTATGAAGGTCCACAGGTGTGGAGTGAGGCAACGTACGCGTACCACCCGGACGATCCTTCGGGTGACGTCTACGGACAGCGGGGTTATCCCGTCGTGCCGGGGATGCTCGAGGCCGCGATCTCCAAACCCGTGACGTCCCAAGGTCTACCCGTTCCCTGGTACACGGTCTACGGCAACCACGACGCGACCTTCATGGGGACGTTCCGACCGGACCCCGCGTTGTATGCCTGGGCGGTCGGTGATCGCAAGGCAGCTTCGGGCGATGCCCTGGGAGTCAACTGGTTGCAGGGATACGTCAGTGACCTCAGCCTCGCTCAGATGGGAGTGAATGCGATACGTCAGCAGTTGGGCCTGCTCCCCGGCGTGAAAGTCGTGACACCGGATCCGGAGCGTCGCCTGTTGGAGCGCACCGAGTTCATGCAGGCGCATTTGGATTCACCAGCCGTCCCTGGCCCGGTTGGACACGGGTGGACGAAGGCCAACCTCGCTACCGGTGAGACCTGGTGGAGTGCAGATCTGACTCCGTACCTACGAGTCTTCGGCCTCGACACCTGCAATCTGGTGGCGGGCGCGGACGGTGCCGTTCCTGAAGACCAGTTCGTGTGGCTGGAAGGTGAGTTGGCGCGCTGCCAAGCCGAGAACAGGCTGGCTGTGGTGTGTAGCCATCACAACTCGCTGACGCTGGAGAACGGTGCAACGCCGGTGTGGGGTGGGCAGCGGCTGGTCCACGCCGAGGAGTTCATCTCCATGCTGCAGAGCTATCCGGTCATGATCGCGTGGCTGAACGGTCACACGCACGTGAACACGATCACGCCCCACCTTCGTGAAGGCGGTGGAGGCTTTTGGGAGATCACCACCGCATCCTGCGTGGACTTCCCGCAGCAGCAGCAACTCGTAGAACTCATCGACAATCGCGATGGAACGATGTCGATATTCGTAACTGCCCTCGATCATGCGGCGCCACCCACCTGGACTCCGGGGGATCTCAGTCAGACCGGCCTTGCGTCCTTGAGTCGGGAACTCTCCGCGAACGCATTTCTCAGTGACCCCCCGCGTCTTGCGGGCTCGCCCTTGGATCGAAACGTCGAACTATTGCTGCCGGCACCCTTCGAATTGTCTTCGATAACGGATGCGGCCGTCGAGTCCGAGCAGATGAAGGCGCGCGCCCAGTCCTTGGCCCACGGGGGTGCGGCATGAAGCGCCTAGTGGCGACTCTTGTTCTTCCCATCGTGGCTGTGACTCTTGCTTCGTGCTCGCAGATCGATGCGCTTGCTCCCGTGGGTGGCGCGGCCATCACGACTGTGCGGAATGCAACCTACGACGTCCTGATCGAAGAGGGCATCGAGATCTTGGTGGCCCCGCAGTGCTCGGCCATATCGGCGGGATTCACCTGCGAAGGAACGACCATCGATGGCATACCGATCATCGCCGAGGCTGGTCCTGACGCTCCCTATGAACTCACCATCCTGGTTGGCGAGGAAGTGATCTTCGAAGGCAACGCAAGCGACGTCCTCCAAGCTGCAGTACTGGAGGCATCATGACTTCGGTCACTCCCGCGTCGACGCGTCTCTACGGATTCAGTGCCCTCGCGACTGCAGTCGTACGGATGTGGCGGGCCTGGCGCATCCTCCTCCCGGTGGTCATCGTGAATGCGCTGGTACAGGCTGCGTTGCTCATCCCCGGACTCTTGCCCTACCTTTCCGTCCCCTTCATCCTCGCCTCGCTGTTGTCCTTCGTCGTCCTGGTTCTTTCATTCGGAGCTGTGGCGGCTGCGATGCTCCAGGCGGTGCAGGGACCAGTAGATGCCCGCGCGGTGTGGGGCGCGCTTCGGGCTCGATGGTTGCCGTTGCTCGCGTGGTCCCTGGGGATCGTCGTCATTGCGACCATCGGGTTCTCGCTCTACGTGCTGCCCGGCTTCGCTGTTCTCGCCGCCGTTCCGTATCTACTGCTCGCGGTGGTAGACGGTCGAAGCCGGCCACTGCGCGTTAACTTCCGGACGATCGGTGCACGGTGGGGGCGTTGGTTCGTAACAGTGTGCGTGCTGGCGATCGTGTGCTTGGTCGTCTGGGTGCTAGCGCTCGTGGACACGTTCTTCGTGGGGGGAGTGGGTGGTGCGTTCATCGGTTGGATCTTCTTGGGGATGGTTGCAGGGTGGTTCGTGTGCGCGTGGGCACTGATCTTCCGTGCCGTAAACCCGCTCGACGAAGCTCGCTGAATGGGATCCTGCGCGTTCTCTGGTGAAGGCAGGCATTAGTTAATGCCGGGAACTACGTCCCTGCATTCCCATCGGAGATCGCGCAGTTCACAAGGCCGTACGTCCCGTCGGCAGTTTGGCGGGCCACGACTTGGCCGTCGACCTTGAGCGTGCAGGTCGTCGTGGTCGAGGTGGCAGCGCCCATGGCGGTTACCGAGAGTTTCGCGAGGTCGAAATCATCACCTTTCGGCACCTGGATGACGTGGGCGAAAGGCGGGGGTGATCCGAGGCTCTCTTTCATCACCGGTTCGCCATCAACAACGTCCACGTAGGAAAGGTGAGTGACGCTCATGCCATCTGTGATGACTTGGTATTCGATCGTCGAAAGGCTTGGATCGTAGGTGACTGCGCCTGAAGGTCGTGGAGTCTCCACGACGGTGTTAGAGGACGACGGCGATGCAGCGACAACTACGTCAAATGATGATCCGTTCGACTGGACAGCCCACAAACTTCCAGCCCCGACCAGCACACCGATCGCGAAACTCACCACCACTGCGCCGAGCGCTTGTCTGCGAGGCACGGGCGTTCATCCCTTCGGGGTCAGGAGCTCTGGCCATGCCTTCCGGCACCGTCACGAGTTCCAGTATCCACGCTCTCGAGCGAGGCAGCCGGTGGGCCGCCATTGCCGGGTAGGTGAGCCGTATGGTGCGCCTCATGCGCTTCTTCCGGGTTGTGGGCATAGTGACGGTTGCCCTCATTGCTGCTGCAGCCTTGGCCCTCATCGCCGCGCTCGGATCGAACTGGGAGGGGAACCGCGCCATGCAGTCCAGCCTTGACCCGTTCTACACGCCACCAGACCCGATCCCGACCGAACTGGGGACGGTCATTCGCTCAGAGCCATTGGACATCGAGGTGGCGGGCGGTTCGGCGCAACGCATTCTGTACGTGTCCGAGAGGCCGGATGGAACGCGAGCTGTCTCCGGCGGAATGATCTTCATCCCCGACTCACCAGCCCCACCGGAAGGTCGACCGGTTGTCGCGTGGGAGCACGGCACCCTAGGTATGGGTGATGCCTGCGTTCCCTCGCGTTCAAAGAATCCAACAGCGGACATGTTCACTTTCGTTGGACCGATGATGGACCAGGGATGGGTCATCGTGGCGACTGACTACGTCGGATTGGGAACGCCGGGTCCGAATCAGTACTTGATCGCACAGTCCGAGGTACGCGATGTGGTGAACGCGGTGCGCGCGGCGCAGAAGGTGCCCGAAGCGGCAGCTGGGAGTAGGTACGCGACTTTCGGGCACTCGCAGGGCGGACATGCGTCGATCTGGACGGGACACCTTGGCTCTACCTATGCGCCGGAGTTGGAGCTAGTGGGTGTGGCGGCCGCGGCGCCGGCCCTGAATCTGTCCGAAATCGCCTCAGCACAGTGGGACACGGCCGTCGGGTGGGTGATCGGTTCGGATCTGGTTGAGTCCTGGCCTACGTACTACCCGAATCTTCCGATCGATTCGATTCTGTCTCGCGCGGGACGCGACGCCAGCGCGCGCCTGGCAACTGAGTGCATCAAGGAATCCGGGCTCGAGGCCCTGGCCCGCGAAAAGTTCGGGCAGCAGATCTTCGCCGTGAACCCCTTGACTGATCAGGCGTGGAGCGACGCCATGCTGGACCAGACACCGCCGGTGATGCCGTCCGACATTCCCGTGTTCATCGCGCAGGGAACAGCCGACGAAGTCGTCCTGCCATGGCCGAACGCGATGATCCAGGAGCAGTGGTGCCAGGGAGGATCCACAGTGAGTTTCCTATGGATGGGGGACGTTAAGCATGAGCAGGCCGCTCACGTCGCCGGCCCCGCGGCGGTCGATTGGATCGCCGATCGTTTCGCGGGACGACCGGCTGGGCGTTCATGCGATGTGGCACCACCTGTCGCGCCCGTGAATCCGGCCAACAACCCCACGCCGTAGTTGCCGTCGGTAGCTCACCGAATGCGTAATGCGCTTAGGCAAACGTCAAGTC
>CAZQRR010000015.1:6516-18005 GCA_964595675.1 uncultured Rubrivirga sp.
TAGTTGCCGTCGGTAGCTCACCGAATGCGTAATGCGCTTAGGCAAACGTCAAGTCTGTCCAGTGCGGATCAGTCGCTGGCCGGCATAAAGGCGCTCCTGGGATGACGCACCGCCTAGGCTCGGGCCGTGAGTGATGAGCCACCGCTGGCCGGTGTCGCGGAACGCATCTTGGTCGGTAAGTCTGCCCGAAGCGTGAGATCACGCCGATCGCTCGGTGAATACGACTTCCCGCGTGATCGTCCGGATCCTGTCGCAACATTGGGATCCCAGGAAACCGAGCGCGTTCCAGGGCTGCTGCCTTTGCGACATGAACGGATGGCCGCTAACCCTTTCGCATTCCTGCGAGGCGCTGCAGCCGTCATGGCATGGGATCTTGGGTCGATGCCCAACACAGGTTTGACCGTCCAACTGTGTGGGGATGCGCACCTTTCCAATCTCGGTCTCTTCGCCGGACCGGATCGGCGGCTGGTGTTCGATCTCAATGATTTCGATGAGACCAACCCGGGTCCGTTCGAGTGGGACGTGATGCGACTAGCGACGAGCTTCACGGTGGCTGCGAAAGTTGCGGGGCACTCGCAGAAGTTGGCGTCGAGCCTGCCCGCCGTGGTGGCGAAGTCCTATCGGGAATCGATGGCGATGTTCGCCAGCATGAGCGACTTGGATGTCTGGTACTACCGAATCGACACCACGCTGCTTACTGCTTGGGCTGAGCAGGCAGCCTCCAAGGACGGAGTACGGGCCATCAGGCAGACCGAGAAGGCTGCTGCGGCAAAGGATCGTTGGTCTGCGGTGCGGAGCTTGACCGAGATAGTCGATGGGCGCCGCAGATTCAAGGATCAGCCACCCCTGCTCGTTCCTTTGACCACCGACGATGCCGCGCAGCAGACAGTTGCCACGATGTTCGATGCCTACCGCCGTTCACTCCTTGTCGATCGATCGCACCTGCTGTCGCGGTACCGCGTGGTAGATGTGGGACACAAGGTGGTGGGTGTGGGCAGCGTTGGGCTGTTGGCTTTCGTGGTTTTGCTGCAAGGTCGTGATGAAGATGATCTGCTCGTGCTGCAGTTCAAGGAAGCAGTGAGCAGCGTCCTCGAACCCTTCACAGCCCCGTCCGTCTGGCCCACCCACGGTCAGCGCGTCGTGGCCGGGCAGCGAATCATCCAGGCGACCACCGACGCTTTCCTCGGATCCACGGATGGACCATCAGGTCGAAGCTTCTACGGCCGCCAGCTGCGCGACATGAAGTGGGGACCGGATCCACTGTCAATGACAAAGGATGGGTTCTCCACCTATGCGGCGTTGTGTGGCCTGGCTTTGGCGCGCGCACACGCCCGCTCGGGCGACAGTGTCGCGATTGCCGGCTATCTGGGAAAGTCCGACACCTTCGATACCGCGGTGCAGGAGTTCGCCGATGCATATGCGGTCCAGACCGAGCAGGATTTTGCCCGGTACACGTCTGCGATCGCGAGCGGCGAAGTTGCGGTTTCTGAACAGAGCGGCGGTGCGTTGCGTGTTCGGTTGGAGACTTCGGCCGATGGTGTTACCAGCGTCTCATCGGGATTCGACGAATCGAACTAGGCGCGGGCCGTCTAGGGTGACGTAGGTCGGGAGCCCGCGTCGAAAACGAGGAAGCACGTTGCTCAGCATCCAAGAGTCCCTTTATCCGGAGTCGACCTGCTTCGGATGCGGTCAGGCGAATCCTGATGGACTTCGCCTGAAGAGTTATCGGGCTGAGGACGGAGTGGTGGCGTCGTTCGTTCCACGGGAATCGCACAGCAATGGCATGGGTTCCTTGAACGGCGGCATCATCGCAACGGTTCTGGATTGTCATTCCGGAGCCGTGGTTTTGCTCGAATCAGCCGGTGGTGATTCGTCCTTGGGTGAACTGTGGGTGACGGCAGGGCTGGAAATACGGTATCGACTTCCAACCTTCCTGGATGCACCATGTGAATTGCACGCACGCATCATCGAACGGACTGACTCCTCGATGCGCGTATCGGCCACCTTGTCCATGGACGGTAAGACTCGCGTTCAAGCCGAGTCACGATGGGCTCGGTTACCGAAACGGTAGGTGCGCGTCGTGATCCCTTTGCTGGCTACCGTCATCCCTTTGGGTTTGGCGGCCGCTGTACGCCCGGGGCTGTTCGCGCTGCAGCTGCTGATCGTCAGCCAGCCGAAGTGGCTTCCGCGGGCCCGAGCGTTGGCGATCGGGGCTGCGCTGCCGTTGCTGATCTTCGGACTCCTGGTCTTCTTCGGCTTCAATCAATTGCCGAAGGTTCCTATCGATCAGGTGAACATCCTCGGAGTGAGCCTCCGAACGATCATCGGACTCATCTTCCTCGCAGCATCCATCTGGCTGTTTCGATCACATCCGCACCTGGAGGAGAAGTCGGCGGCGTACCTGCGCGCGAAGGTCGAGCACGGGGATGTGAAGGACTTCTTCGTGGTCGGCTTCCTGATGAATGGGAAATCGCTTACCAGTTATGCGCTGCTCCTGCCGGCCTTGCACGACATCGCATCAATTTCCGAACCGTTGTTGGTGCAGGTACTCGCGCTGTTGCTGTTGTACACGCTGGTCTTCATCACGCTGTGGTTGCCGATGGTGGTGGCGCTGGTAAGCGGTCGCTACGGAGCAACGTGGCTGCATAAGACATCTGACTTCGTGCTGAAGGAGAACTTCACCATCCTCGGTGTCGTTTTCTTGCTCGTCGGCATCTACCTGACGGGAAGCGCCGCCGTCTTGATCGCAGCCGTCGAGCGCTTCTAGACGGCTCCTGGATAGCGAACGGGCCGGAGTCGCACGAATGCGACCCCGGCCCGCTGCATGCGACTTCTAGCGTTCGTCGCCAGCCACGAGGCGACGCGCCTCCTCTTCGTCTGTGCGGGTGAACTTCCAGATCACGACAGCGATTACGGCGCCGACCAGCGGTGCCAGGATGAACAGCCACACTTGAGACAGCGCGGTCCCACCCTCGAACAGGGCCGGGCCGAGGGAGCGGGCCGGATTCACCGAAGTGCCGGTGAGTGGGATGCCCACGAGGTGCACGAGAGTGAGGGTGAAGCCGATGGCGATGCCCGCGAATCCGGGAGCGGCGATCTTCTCCGTGACGAGCAGGATCACCAGGACGAATGCTGCAGTGAGCACGGCTTCCAGTACGAATGCGCCAGCCAGGTTGATCGCTCCGTTGTCGTAGCTGTTGGTGCCAAGTGCCCCGGTGTAGTCGGTCACTCCGAAACTGCTGACGAACAACTTCAGCAGACCGCCAGCAGCGATCGCTCCGAGGAATTGCACGACCCAGTAGCCGATCGCCTCGCTCGCGGGCATGCGTCGTCCCACCAACATGGCCAAGGTGACGGCCGGATTCACGTGTGCTCCGGATACCGGGCCGAATGCGTACGCGACGCCGAGCAGGACGAGACCGAAGGCAAGCGCGACGCCGACCACACCCGATCCGGGTCCAGCTCCGTCTACTCCGACCACGGCGGCAATGCCGAAGATGGCGGTGCCGACCGCAAGGAAGACGAGAAGAAAGGTGCCGATGAACTCGGCGACGAGTTTGCGAGTACTCACGAGATCCCTCCACTTGGGTTGAAGCGACGCCTTCGAACCGGGTGAGGTCGTACGGCTCCGCAGTGCGCCTTATGTTCCCGCTAGATGTCGGCAGCAGGGCTTCAGACATGCGGATATCCCCTCGATTTCGGGGCATCCCGTGTCGCTGGGTGAGTGACGGAATATTCACCGAGATGCCATCTGAACGCCACCAACTGACCGCTCATGGCTGGCTAGCCTCTTGGCCATGCCATTTCGAATCGATCCCGACGACCGCGACGAAGAGGACTTCGATCCGACCTCGCCGGAATTGCTGGACGACCTCGCCGACGCTGACGACTGACGGGCTCGATATCCTCCGTTCACGCAATTAGACAGTTTGCCTATTCGGGGGAGAGCCCCCGCGGAAGGACAGCACCATGGAGAAGACGTATGTGGTTTATGCGGCCAGTTACGCAAGCAAGGACGACGCCCAGGCCGACCTCGAGGCTTTGCGCCTGATCAAGTCGTCTGGCGAGATTCGTGATCTCACCGCCGCGCTGGTTTCGCGGAACGACAAGGGACGCCTGCACGTTCACGAGACCACGCACGCGGGCAAAGTCGCCGGGGGCGTGGGCGTTGTCGCCGGTGCCATCCTCGGCGCGGTATTCCCGCCGGCGGGCATGGCCGTGATCGGCGCAGCCGTTGCGGGTGGCGCAGGCCTAGGCGTCATCGCCGGGGCTATCGGCCACTTCTCCGGTGGCATCAGCCGCAAGGCCATGAAGGAACTCGGCGAGTACCTCGATGATGGCGAGGCTGCGATCGTGGCAGTGGCCGTCGATGCCATCGACACCGATATCGACAAGGCCCTGGCTCGCGCGGCCAAGAAGGCGAGCAAGGCCGTGGATAAGGGAGACCTCGAGGCTGCGGTTGCAGATCTGGAAAAGGGTCTCGACAAGGCAGTCAACATCGCTGGCGAGTAGTCACGAACTGCGCATTACTCAGTGATCGAGGGGCCCGGCCAAGCCGGGCCCCTCGTCATTTGGATGTCTCGGGGACTCGCTTACGATCGGGGGCCTACGACCTCAGGAGGTATCCGTGACCGGCATCGACCGCGATGCACTCACCGCCGCCATCGAGCGCGAGATCGATCTCTATCGGAGTCGGACGCCGAACTCCAAGGAACTCTTCGACGCCGCCGACCACCTGCTGGGGCGTGTTCCCATGACGTGGATGAACAAGTGGGCGGGTGGCCATCCGATCCACTTCGCCCAAGCCAAGGGCAATCGGATCGTGGATGTGGATGGGAACGAGTACATCGACTTCGCTCTGGGCGACACCGGTGCGATGGCCGGCCATTCCCCAGATGCGACAGTGCGGGCGGTGCGCGATCGCATCGAAGGCGCTGGTGGCATCACCACGATGCTTCCCACCGATGATGCCGAGTGGGTCGCGGCGGACTTGAACCGCCGATTCGGACTTCCGCTGTGGTCTTTGTCTTTGACCGCGACCGACGCGAACCGCTGGGCGCTTCGTATCGCGCGCCTGGTAACCGGCCGCGACAAGATCTGTGCCTTCTCTTACTGCTACCACGGCGCAGTCGATGAGACTTTGGTGCGAACCGGCCCTGGGGGATCGACCATCGAGCGCGAAGGCAATGTGGGTCCGGCCGTACCGGTCGCTCAGACCACGCGGGTGGCCGAATTCAACGACCTCGAGTCTGTGGAGCGCGCACTGGCCCACGGCGATGTTGCGATCCTCATCGCCGAGCCCGCGATGACGAATATCGGCATCGTGCTGCCCGATCCGGGATTCTGGGAGTCCGTGCGCGACCTGTGTGACAAGTACGGGACGTTGCTTTTGATCGACGAAACGCACACCATCTCCGCCGGTCCTGGTGGCTGTACCCGATCGTGGTCGCTGCACCCGGACATCGTGGTGATCGGCAAGAGCATTGGCGGTGGTGTGCCCTCGGGCGCGTACGGGATCACCCAGGAGATCGCCGATCGCATCGGGCAGCACCCGGAAGCTGATCTCATCGACGTAGGTGGGGTGGGTGGAACTTTGGCGGGTAACGCGCTGAGCACATCGGCGATGCGCGCGACCATGGGTGAAGTTCTCACCGACTTCGCCTTCGATCACATGATCGAGTTGGCCACGCGATTCCGCGAAGGAGTCGAGAAGGTCCTCTCCGATACCGAGGTTCCCTGGACCATCGCGCAGCTGGGGGCCCGTGCTGAGTATCGGTTCATCGATCCGCCACCGCGCACCGGAAGTGAATCCGCAGCGGCCCATGACGATGAACTCGAGGAGTACCTACACCTCTATATGGCAAATCGTGGGGTCCTCATGACTCCGTTCCACAACATGGCGCTGATGTGTCCTGCCACGCAGGTGGCAGATGTGGACCGTCACACCGAACTTTTCGAGCAAGCTGTACGGGAGATCATCCGTTCCTAGTGCGTGTCGCTAAGGAGTCACGGATTTACGGGGTCAGCACGGTCACGCTTGGAACCGGTTGAACCGATAGCTGCACATCTGCGCCGGCCGTACAGGACAGAACATGTCCTCCCGCCCGTTTGTCGGCGGTCAACGCGTGCAGGTGGAGCCCATCTTGACCGATGCCGAGGGCATCGCGTCCTTGCCAGAAGCCGACGAGTGCCGCCTTGCGCTGCGGCAATTCGAAAACGGTCTGCTCGGCGATGGTCTGGCTCAGCGGCTGGAACGGTGGCGGATCGGCACTGACGCTGCGGGTCGTGAGGTTCGAGAAAGTACCCCTGACCCGTACTGCGATGAGCCCGTTCTCCTTCTCAGCGGCCTGTGTGATCAGTCGCGGAAGGTCCGCGCACGGTGTTCCCGGAGGAACAGGCACGCTTCGTTGCGGTCGGAAGCGGATCGCCTGCAGGAAGGGTGTGCGAGTCGAGAGGTCGGCAACGCGTGGGGTGCCGTCGGGACGCACCTGGTAGACAACGCCACCGAGCATGACCAACTCGCCATCTAGGTTTTCGAAAGTCCCCAGACCCATCGTCTGCCCGCGCACGACGTCCTCGATCGGCATGATTCCGGTGAAGTCCGGTTGGGTGAGGTAACCGTAGGTTCCGACCTGCACGAGATGAGCGTCAGTGGTGGACGAGCCCGCCTTCTGCTGTGCGCTCGCGACCCCGGATCCCAGAACCAGAGCTGTGATGAGGCCTGCGGCGGACAGGGCACCAGCTACGCGTGGCAATCTCAAGCGGACCACTCCTCTTTCATCGCCGTGATCATGAGTCGCGCAGCGTGACGAAGGTGAACGCGGCGATGACCGCTGCGATCAATCCGGCTCCGAGGAAGACGAGGGTGAGAGTGTCGAAGCCGATCGCGAAGGCTCGCACCAGGCCGGCACCGGTGAACATGACCACAGCGAAGATCTGCAAGAACAGCGAGAAGCGTAAGCGACCGCGTTCGTCCATGCTGGAACAGTAGCGGCTCTTGGTTGGTCCCGATCAGTCCTCCGATTAGGACGTGATGTCCTTGCGGTCGAATCGAATCACCGCGATAGCCATCAGCAATGCGAAGGCGATGATGTTGTAAGCGGCGCCGATCGCCATCTCATCCCACACGATCACCGGGTTCAGCGCGTCGACCCAGGCGGCGCCGTAGTCCGTAGGAAGGAGTCGACGTAGATCCCCGAGGGCGTCGATGGCGTCCAGGATGTTCAGCACGATGACCACAATTACCGCGGTGCCCACGGCCCCGAGCGGAACGTCGGTCAGAACGCTCATCAGGAAGGCAAAGCCGGCGGGGAACAGCAAGGTGATGGCTATGTAGGTGGTGATTATCGATAGGCGCTGCACAGACTCAGCCGACGTGAGCGCGCCACCGAAGGGGCTGGCCAAGGGACCGGTCCCGAAGGCGATCGCTCCGATCGCCCACGATGCCAGCACGAGGGTGAGTAGTACGACCGCGGTCAAGACGAGACCGACGATGGCTTTGGTTCGCAGCAGCCGGCGCCGAGGCACCGGGGCGACGAGTAGGTAGCGCAGTGTGGACCAGTTCGCTTCGCTTGCAACGGTGTCGCCCATGAACATTGCGGCGATGATGATGAGCAGGAATCCCGAGGAGAACAGCAGCATGGTGAGCGCGAAGTTCCATGCTCCACTCGTAGCCAATCCGACGAGGTCGAAGTCGCCGTCGCCGAACCCACCGCCGCCTTGGTTACCGCCACCGCCATCGGACGAGGGTCCGAATTTCACCGCCGCCACGACGATGAGGGGAAGGGCGACCACGAGTATGAAGGCGACGAGGGTGCGCCTCCGCTTGACCTGACGGATCAGTTCGACGCGGATGCCCAAGGTGTCGTGCTTCGAGTAATCCAGGGTGGGTGCACTCATGACGTCACCACCTCGTGTCCTTCGCCGACGATCTCCATGAACACGTCCTCCAGGCGGACGCCGGTGCGCCCGGCGAGCAGTTCGGCAACCGTGCCCTGCGCGATGAGGGTGCCGTGATGCATCACCACCACATGCGAGCACGTCTGCTCGACCTCGCTCAACAGGTGTGACGAGACCACCACCGTGCGACCAGAGGTCGCGTAGTTCTTGAGTACTTGACGCATCTCACGGATCTGGGGCGGATCGAGTCCGTTGGTGGGTTCGTCGAGGACGAGGACGTCTGGCATGCCGAGCATCGCTTGCGCGATTCCCAGTCGTTGGCGCATGCCCTGGCTGTAGGTGCGCACCTTGCGGTCGATCGCGCTGCCGAGTCCAGCGATGTCCAGAACGTAGTCGAGTTTCGGGTCGACCTTCTCGCGACCGCTCGCCTCCCAGTAGAGCTTCAAGTTCTCGCGCCCGGATAGGTGCGGTAGGAAGCCGGGCCCTTCGATGAACGAGCCGATGTGGGCCAGCGTCGCGGCACCGGGGAAGACGGGTTGCCCGAAGACGTAGGCGTTGCCGCCACTGGGGTAGATGAGTCCCATGACCATGCGCATCGTGGTGGTCTTGCCCGCACCGTTCGGGCCGAGCAATCCGAGCACCACACCCTTGGGCACCTGGAAGGTGACATCGTTGACGGCGTGCACGCCGCCTTTGAACACCTTGGACAAGCCCTCCACCGCTATCGGAACGTCGGTTAGGTCCGATCGGGCGGCGCTCTTCGCACCACCCGGTCGCAGGATGCGAACCACAAACACGGCGATCACGACGATCACCACTGCGATGAGTGGCCACAGCCACAGGGGCGTGCCTGAAGCAGTCGCGTTCATCGGCGTGATGGGCAGCTCGAGGTCGGCGCTGGCCAGCTCGATCGTGTAGACCGCCGGACCTGGGGGCATTCGGTAAGCCTGATCGGTGGTTCCGACGACCACGGCGAGCCGTTCACCGGCAGCCACATCGGCCACGATGGCCGGTAGGGCGACGTCGATCGCGGTGGGCGTGGGACCGATCGAAGCGATTCGGATAGGTGCGACCAGTCCCTGGGGGAGTACCGGGCGTTCGGTGCCTCCGATGATGCGAAGGCTCGCGAACAAGGTGACGTCCTCGGTGGGAACGTCGCTGGAGATATCGAGTGTGATGGTCGAGGAGCCGATGATTCGAATCGCCTCGGTCAACGGTTCACTGCTGAACGTGGCCGTCTGGTTCGGCAACGGCAACGCGAGAAGGCTCCCGGCCAGCCCGGCGAGGCCTCCTGCTCCCGGCAAGGACGAAACCGCGGCCGGTACCCCACCCGCGGGAGCCAGCACCTGCTGGGTCGGACCACCGAGTTGCACGGTGCGCCTGCTCTCACCGAACAGTCCCGGGTAGTTCCCTCGGGTCAGGACCGCAACCTCGGCGTCACCCTGGCCACCGAACGCCGACCCTTCGACCAGCGACACCTCGAAGGAGTCATCGACGGCAGGGCCGTTCGCAAGATGTGCCTGGAACCAGCGAGCGTTCAACTCGCGCAACCTCTCGGCTTCGTTCACGCCGCCGTCATGACCGCCTGCGTGCCAAACGACCTTGACGTTCGGATTACTCGCCGAGATCTGTTCGGCGTTCGCGTTGACCTGGTCGAGTGGGAAGAGTGAATCCGATTGACCGCCACCCAGCAGGGTCGGAATCGTGATGCGGTCGGTGATGCTGGCCGGCGACGATGCAGCCATGAGTGCACGGGCTTGATCGGTCAGGATTCCGTCGGCTGCGGCGGTCGAGTAGGCGGCACACCAGTCCGGAGCGAAGCGTCCGCAGTCGGTGACCTGACCGTCGTTGGTGGTCAGGCCGGCGCTGAAGAACAACCCACTCCACAACTGCTTGAACACACCGACGTCGTCGTTGTCGATTACCGACTGACCGAACAGCGACGTCTGCAGATCGTTCCAGGTGATGTCCGCGGAGATCGCATCCACGCGAGGGTCGTATCCAGCGATCATCAAGGACAGCGCGCCGCCGTAGGAGCCTCCGGCGAACCCAACTCGAGGATCTCCGGGAGCATCCTGCGTGACGGCGTCCTGCGTTGCCAGGTAATCGATGATCGACGACGCATCGGCAACTTCGAAATCGGGTGCGTTCATCGAGATGGTGCCGGTGGACTCACCGAACCCGCGTGCGGTGTAGGCAAGCACCACGAAACCCTGGTCGACCAAGTAGTCGGCCTCGGTGGCGACGGATTCCTTGCTACCTCCGAATCCATGGGCGAGCACGACCGCGGGGGCCGGCGTGCTGCTCGGCAGGTACAGGTCGGCATCTATTTGGACCGGGGTCGGTTCCGTCGCACTCGTGGGGCCTCCGGGGAGGGTGAGCGTGGAGTCGGGAGCAGCGACTGCGGGGGAGGTGAGTCCGAGAGCAAAGAGGCCGGTGGCGATCGAGATGAGGGCTAGCCGGCGCATCTTTCGAGCATAGGTGGACCCTCAGATCGTTGCCTGTTGCGGTGCATCCCCGTGCAGAAGGTCCTGCTCGATCTGACGCCACGCGTAGTTCTCGCCGGAGGGGATGAGGACCCAGATGAGATCGAATCGATCCTCGGGCCATTCCCCAGGTACTTGCTCGGGATTCGTGAGGGGGAAGGAGCGGACGAACGCCGGGATGCTGCCGTGATGCCAGACGATCAGGGTTGGTTGACGTGACTTCTCAAGGTCGTCGATCATCGGCGCGTAGTCGTCTGGGACCTCTCGACCATCGATGCTGATGCCGAGCCGGTTGGCGGTGGGCAGCGCGGTGTCGTGCTCGCGCTTGCTCTTGTAACTGTGGCTAGGAGCGGTGGCGATTATCCGACCTGGCTGGGCGAGTGGCGTGCGGCTCGAAGCGTTGGCGAAGAGTGCCGCTAGGGCACCCGCCCTGGTCCAACCCCGGACCGATAGCGAATGCTCGTCGTGCTCACCATCCAAAGTCACACCTTTTTGGTCCTTCTCGGGCTTCTCCGCATGGCGGATGAACATGATGGGCGGCATCGATCAGCCCGCGAGCAGTGAGTCGATACGCGCGGACAGCGCAGGGGCCGGTTGTGCACCGATGATGCGATCGACCACGGCACCATCCCTGGCGAAGACCAAGGTGGGGATGCTGCGTGCGTCGTACATTTGGGCCGATCGCGGATTGTCGTCCACGTTCACTTTCACCACCTTGATCCTTCCGGCGTACTTGGCTGCGAGCTCTTCCAAGACGGGCGCGACCATCCGACAAGGACCGCACCATGGCGCCCACAGATCGATGAGCACGAGTTGGCTGGTGTCGAGTGCACTTGCAATCGACTGATCGCCGGCGTCGACAATCCAGGGAAGTGCGGCCTTGCAGGACGCGCACTGCGGCCTGCCCCTGCTGACGACGGGCACCCGGTTCTTCTTGCCGCACGATGGGCAGGCAACGACCTTGCCGTCAGCCGTCATTGCTGGCTTTCGCATTCGTGGCGGCCTGCTTCATGACCGTCGCTCCGCTGACCAATGCGCGTCGCCACGGCGGAACACCCTCGATCTCGATCTCGAGGCTGAAGCTGAGGACGGTTCGAATGAGCA
>CAZQRR010000016.1:0-14411 GCA_964595675.1 uncultured Rubrivirga sp.
GCCGCTCCGTACGCCCTGGCGATGATCATGCTGGCGTCGGTCCCCGCATGGTTGATGGGCCGATGGCTCGCGCGCACCCCCGAGCAACAATCAGCGCTGGCTACCCGTCACGATGAGCCTGTGCGAGCGGATCAGATTGCCTACGTGGGTGGAAGCCGGTGAGCGAAGCGAACCCAGCAAGCGCACTGACCCTCGCAGACCTGGTAGTCGGGTACGGCGGTCCGGCAATCGTCCGCGGTGTCTCGCTGGAGGTCGAGCGCCGCGAGTTCCTGGCGATCCTCGGCGCGAGCGGTTCGGGCAAGACCACCTTGCTGCGCGCGATCGCCGGATACCTCAGACCGACGTCCGGGACCATCACCGTCGCCGGTCAGCTCGTCGCCGGTCCGCATACCTGGGTACCCCCGGAGAAGCGTCGGATCGGTGTGGTGCCGCAAGAAGGCGCCCTCTTCCCCCACCTCGACGTTGCCCGCAACATCGCCTTCGGGCTATCCGGGGACAAGAGAAAGGCGCGAGAGCGGGTGGATCAGCTGTTGGAGATGGTCGGACTCGAGGGGCTCGCGGATGCTCGCCCGCACGAGCTGTCCGGTGGGCAGCAGCAGCGCGTGGCCCTCGCTCGCGCATTGGCTCCGGAACCGGAGTTGATCTTGCTCGACGAGCCGTTCTCTTCCTTGGACGCCGCCTTACGCGCTGAAGTGCGTGGGCAGGTGCGTCACTTGTTACGGGAGTTGGGCACCACCACCATCCTGGTAACCCACGATCAGGAAGAGGCGTTGTCTCTCGCGGACCGCGTGGCGGTGATCGCCGACGGTCGTATTCAGCAAGTCGACTCTCCGTGGGCGATCTACGAGCAGCCAGCGAGTTTGGAAGTAGCTCGCTTCGTGGGCGATCTGGTCGAGTTGCCCGTCGAGGCCATCGACGGCGCCAGCGCGCGCACAGCCCTTGGGCCGGTGATGCTCGCCGAAGGTTCGGACACCTCGAAGGGCATCGGCACACGTGTGATTCTTCGCCCCGAGCAACTCGTACTCATCGCGGATCGGGCGGTCGGTGAAGCGAGAGACCACCGGAACCGAGGCAGCAGGGGCGTGGTGGAGTCGATCAGTTACCACGGTCACGACAGCCTCACCACCGTTCGCCTCGATGCCGGACCGGCCATCGCGGTGCGCGCTGCGGGAGGTGCAGGTGTGGCGCCGGGCGATCCGGTGCGCGTGATGGTCACCGGCAGCGGGCGACTGTTCAACGATCCCGTAGTCTGACGCGTGTGCCGCGCGGCGATGGGCGACTCACCCACGAGGTCCTTCCGGGGGAACGAGGACCGCAGGATTCGTGCGGGGTTTTCGGAGTCTGGGCCCCCGGCGAGGAAGTAGCCAAACTGACCTACTTCGGTCTGTATGCACTCCAGCACCGTGGCCAGGAGTCCGCCGGAATCGCGGTGAGCGACGGATCGCACATCGTCGTCTACAAGGACATGGGGCTCGTGTCGCAGGTCTTCACCGAAGCGAGTCTTGAATCCCTGCATGGACATGTGGCCATCGGTCACACGCGCTACTCGACCACTGGGTCGAGCGTGTGGGAGAACGCCCAACCCACGTTCCGACCCACGGCCACGGGCAACTTGGCCCTGGGCCATAACGGCAATCTGACGAACACTGCCGATCTGTCCGAACGCCTGGCAGATCTCGCGGACGGCTCAGGTGAGTTACCCATCAACGCCGGTCTGCACGCCACCACGGATACCGAAGTCATCTCCGGTCTCCTTGCCGCGCATCCCGATCTCCCGCTCGAACAGGCCGCGCTCGAGGAACTGCCGAAACTACGCGGTGCCTTCTCATTGGTTTTCATGGACGACGACGCCCTGTACGCCGCACGCGACCCGCAGGGCATTCGCCCGCTGGTGCTCGGGCGACTGGAACGTGGCTGGGTCATCGCGAGTGAGACAGCGGCACTGGACATCGTGGGTGCCTCGGTGGTTCGCGAGGTGGAACCCGGTGAGTTGATCGTCATCGATGCCAATGGCCTTCGCTCGCATTCCTTCGCCGAGCCTGATCCCAAGGGTTGTCTGTTCGAGTACGTCTACCTCGCGAGGCCGGACACCACCATCGCTGGTCGCGCGGTGCAGGCCACGCGAGTGGAGATCGGTCGACGGTTGGCTCGGGAGTACCCGGTGGATGCAGACCTGGTGATTCCGGTTCCTGAATCGGGACGTTATGCCGCGATCGGTTACGCGCAGGAGTCCGGCGTGCCCTTCGCCGAGGGATTGGTGAAGAACGCTTACGTGGGACGGACTTTCATTCAGCCCTCACAGACGATCCGGCAGTTGGGTATCCGACTGAAGTTGAATCCACTGCGCGACGTGATCGCGGGGCAGCGATTGATCGTGGTCGACGATTCCATCGTGCGTGGCAACACCCAGCGTGCGTTGGTGCGGATGTTGCGTGAGGCGGGTGCGCTCGAGGTTCATGTTCGTATCTCGAGCCCGCCGGTGAAGTGGCCGTGCTTCTACGGCATCGATTTCGCTAGTCGAGCGGAGTTGATCGCCAATGGTCTGAGTGTGGACGAAATCTGCGCCTCCATCGGCGCGGATTCACTTGCGTACGTGACCCTCGATGCGCTGGTGGAAGCCACCCAGCAACCCAAGGACAACCTGTGCCGCGCATGCTTCGACGGCGTGTATCCGGTGGAACTTCCCGCCGAGGACCGGATCGGCAAATCGGTCCTCGAAGGGATCGCCCGTCGCGTTGAACACTCCGCGGGTGCAGGGGCGAGCGATGCACTCGAGCGGGCGTAGATGTCAGGAGCCAGTTACGCCGATTCCGGTGTGGATGTCGAAGCGGGGGAACGCGCAGTTGCGCTGATGCGCGCATCGGTCGAGCGCACCAAACGATCCGGAGTACTCGACGGTTTCGGCGGGTTCGCCGGCTTGTTCGATCTGTCGGATTACCGTCATATGAGCAGGCCGATCCTGGCCACCAGCACCGATGGGGTCGGAACCAAGATCGCAGTTGCGCGAGCCATGGATGTTCACGACACTGTCGGCATCGACCTCGTGGCGATGGTGGTCGACGACCTCGTGGTCTGCGGCGCCGAGCCGCTGTTCCTCACCGACTACATCGCCACCGGATCAGTGGACCCCACGCGCATCGCAGCCATCGTGTCCGGCATCTCCGAAGGCTGCGTGCAGGCAGGCTGTGCGCTGGTGGGCGGTGAAACGGCGGAGCACCCGGGCTTGATGGAGCCCGATGAGTACGACCTCGCCGCAGCAGGAACGGGCATCGTCGATGCGGCTGATCTCCTCGGGCCCGAACGGGTGCGCAGTGGCGATGTGCTGATCGCCATGGCTTCCAGCGGATTGCACTCCAACGGCTACTCACTCGCCCGTCACGTCCTGATACCCGGTGGTAGAGGACTGCAACGCCACGTCGGGGAATTAGGTCGCAGCATCGGTGAGGAGATGCTCGAGCCGACGCGGATCTACGCGAAAGACGTGCTCGCCGTGATCGCTGCAACCCCCGTGCACGCCTTCTCGCACATCACCGGCGGAGGTATCGCCGCCAACATTGCGCGCGTCCTGCCCGAGCACTTGGCCGCCGACCTCGATCGATCGACCTGGCAACCTCCGGCGGTGTTCTCGGTCATCCAACGCGAAGGTGGCGTCGAGCGCCTCGAGATGGAGCGCACCTTCAACATGGGGATCGGCATGGTGGCCGTGGTTCCCGAAACTTCCGTCGATGAGGCGCTAGGGACCTTCGAGCAACGGGGACTGCCTGCTTGGGTGTGCGGGCGAGTGCGCGAACGCGATGAGGGAGAGATGGGTGATGCCGCCGCGAAAGGTGGAAGCGGAGGTGCGGTTACCGTGACGGGCGAGCACAAGTCGGCGTAATCGCCGCCTGTCAGTTGTCGTCGTCCTCGTCCTCGATGTACTTCGCGTAGGGATCATCCGCGTAGGGGTCATCTTCCAGCTCATCGTCGATGGACGTGTTGGATTCAGGCGTTGAACTGCCTCCGGCCAACTCGGCCTGGAGGCGTTCCAGATCCGTCTGCGGACCGCCGTACTTCAACGCGCGAGCGACTTTGGTCTGCTTAGCCTTTGCTCGGCCGCGCCCCATGGCTCGACCCCCTCATGCGGTTTCCCGGTCGTAAATGGACGTGTAGTCGCTGGGCCATCCGGGCCGTGATCCCGGGACCACAACGAAAGGCAAGACTACCCCGGGTCCTGAGGAACCACCATCAGTGGCCCCGCTCGGCGGTGATCCTGGCCTTCGACTCTCGCTCGGCAGAGATCCTGGCCTCGGCTTCGCGCTCGGCAGAGATCCTGGCCTCGGCTTCGCGCTCTGCGGCTCGCACGGGGGTGACGCCCTCCGCCCGGGAGCGAGCGAGCACGCTCTGCGTGGTCTGGAAGACCTGCTCCACCTTCGCCCGGGCCCGCTGGACGTCGGCGCCCAAGAGCTCCTCGGCTACTTGAACCACGCCTCCGCAGTTCACGCAGAAATCCGGCGCGTACAGCACTCCGGCGGCGTCCAGGGCATCTCCCACCTCCGGGCTCGCCAGTTGGTTGTTGGCTCCACCGCACACCAGGCGAACCCCGCGGGTGGCCAGGGTCGGCACCAGATCGAGGGTGAGCAACCCACCTAGGGCGTTGGGGGAGAGAACGTCGAGATCGGTTGCCAGCATCGCGTCCACGTCCTCGACCCATGTCACGCGCCCCGGGTAGGCCTCCTCGACGATGGCTCGGGCGTCCGGGGATGGGTCCAAGGCCAGGACCGTCGCGCCCTCATCCAGCAGATGGCCGATGAGTCGGCCTCCGACCTTGCCTGCACCCACCACACCCACGGTCAGGCCGGCCAGGTCAGCCGCTCCGAATGCCGCCTCGGCTCCGGCGCGCATCCCGGCGTGCACACCCACGGCGGTCAAGATCCCCGAGTCCCCGACCCCGCCGTGCTCCACCGAGCGTCCGGTCGTCCAACGACACGCCTCGCCGATCGTGTCCATGTCCGCAACGGTCATGCCCACGTCCCCCGCTGTCACATAACGACCATCGAGCGAGGCCACCATGCGACCGAAGGCGTGCAGTAACTGCTTTGGTTTGTCGGAAGGATCGTGCACGATCACCGCTTTGCCACCTCCGTGATGCAAACCGGCGAGTGCGTTCTTGTAGGTCATCGCACGCGAGAGCCGAAGCGCATCCATGTACGCAGCCGCATTCGCCGCCGATGTGTCACCTGCGTGCGCGTAGGTGGACATGCGAACGCCACCGAGCGATGGCCCGAGGACCGTCGAGTGGATCGCGACGATGGCCTGCAGACCGGACGCGGCATCTCGTGCAATGAGCACTTCCTCATGCCCATCGAAACCGGCCCATGGATCGGAAACGGATGTCATGCGGTCACCCTAGGGGCACGGATCGGACTGTGGATCAGACCGCGAAATCGTGGGAGAACACCAGAAATTTCGCGCCTACCCGGGCATTTCACGACCGATTCGCTTGCCTAGGGCGGCCCGTGGTGGAAGGGTACGGCGAGGTGGTCACCGGAAGTCGAGGGCTGCGAAGACCCGCTCGGTGAACCGATAGGAGGCGCAGTGTCTGGCCAAGATCCGGATTCCGAGCACCTTCTCACCCCGTCCGAGGTTGCATCACTCTTCCGCGTGGATCCCAAGACGGTCACCCGGTGGGCGAAGGCGGGCAAACTCACCAGCATCCGTACGCTCGGTGGTCATCGTCGTTATCGCGCGAGTGAAGTTCACGCATTGCTCGAGGCGCAATCACCGGCGGTACACCAAGCTACTTCGCAAGCACCGCCCGGAAGCTACCCTCACCGTTAGAGCGCAATTAGGCTGAGCGACGTGAACGAGTCGCAGATGCGCGCTGGCGATGCCGACCGCGATGACACGATCGCAATCCTCCGGGAAGCGTTCGCGGAGGGACGTCTCTCGCAGGACGAGTTCGATGACCGCCTCGAGCGCGCTCACGGCGCCCGGACGTTTGCCGACCTTGCGAACTTGACTGCAGACCTTCCGGTCACATCGCCGTCGAGCGACGCCCTTGTGCCCAGTGAGAATTCGAAACGAGTGAAGGAACGCAAGGACCTTCGTTCCGCGTGGGCGAGTTGGCTCGGGGTGGGTGTCCTGGTCAACATCATCTGGTTCGCCACCTGGATGGGCAGCGGCCCGGCGCCGTATTACTGGCCGATTTGGGTCATCGGACCGTGGGGCGGGGCCATGGTGATCTGGACTCTCACCTCGAAGGTTCAGCGTCCCTCGAACGGATCCTCGGCGCATGGCTGAGCCGCTATACCGGGGCATCGTCGAGGCCTTCAAGGGAGTCTTCCGCGTTTTGGGCATGAAACTCGACGTGGTCGGCGAGGAGAACATCCCACTCAGTGGCGGCGCGATCCTGGCCTTGAATCACACGAGTTACCTGGACTTCGCACTCGGCGGCGTCCCTGCGGACATGCGCGGACGACGGCTGGTGCGCTTCATGGCCAAGGACTCGGTCTTCCGACATCCGATCGCCGGTCCGTTGATGCGAGGCATGAAGCACATACCCGTCAATCGCGACGATGGCTCGCAGGCCTTCCAGGATGCGGTGTCCGACGCCAGGCGCGGTGAACTGATCGGCGTCTTCCCTGAAGCGACGATGAGTCGATCACTCGAGATCAAAGAGATCAAGGGCGGCGCAGTGCGGATGGCGCAGACGGCGAAGGTGCCGCTCATCCCGATGATCGTCTTCGGAGGTCATCGCGTGCTGTCCTACGGAGTCAAGGACTTCACTCGTGGTCGGCCCATCTGCATGACGGTCGGTGAAGCCCTCCCCGATGTTCAAGGAAACGAAGCCGACGCAGTCACGTTGCAACTGCGAGCGCGTTTGTCGTCGCTTCTCGATGAGACGATCGCGCGTTACCCCGACAAGCCCCAGGGCGCTCCTTGGATTCCGCATCGACACGGCGGCTCGGCACCCACCCTCGAAGAAGCACGAGCATGGGAGGAAGAGCGTCGGGCCAGGAAGGCCGCCGAGCGCGGCGGCGGATCGGCCTAATTCCGCCCTTCGTCTCGGAACGCACTGATGGCGGCTGCGGTCGTCTGGTACACCGCACCCTCCCCGATCTGCGAGAGGAATCCGTGGCGGCGGAGCTCCTCGAGCAGTTCGGATTTCGCACGAACGAGGCCCAGCCGGATCCCTCGGTGGCTACAGAATTCGTGGAGTTCGCTCAGTGCATCGAGGCCCGTGATGTCCACTTCGCTCACAGCCTCGACGTTCACCAGGAACCAGTGAGTCTCCGGGTGACCGGCGATAGCCGCGCGGGCGCGCTTGAGGAAGTCCTCCGCATTCGCGAAGAACAGCGGTGAGTCGTAGCGGAAGACCACCAACCCCGGCTCCTGTTCCGCCTCGGGGTAATCGACCACACTGTGCCAGCCGGGAACGCCAGCGACCGTCCCGAGAACGGCTGCATGCGGTCGGGCCACTCGTGCGAGTAGGTCGATCACGGACACTGCCACTGCGATGGCGATCCCGTAGAGCAATCCGAAGACGAGCACACCGATCGCAGTGAGTAAAGCGAGGGCGAACTCTCGGCGACGAAACGACCACAGACGTCGAAAGCCTCGAACATCGATTAGTTGCACCGCCGCGAAGATGATCAAGCCGGCGAGAGCAGCCAAGGGAAAGGATTCGAGTATGAATCCAATGCCCACCAGAACGACCAACACGAGTGCAGCTGCAACGAGGGAGTAGAGCTGGGTACGCGCACCCGCAGCACGTGCCACCACGGCCCTGCTTGCACTCGAACTGACGGGAAAGCCTCCGACGAGTGAGGATCCGACGTTCGTTACGCCGAGTGCGATGAACTCCTGGTTCTTGTGGATCCGATGACCGGTACCGAGTGCGAGCATGCGACCGGTGAGCAGGTTGTCGGTGTAGCCGACTACCAGGATTCCGAAGGCCGGAAGCATCAGCAGACCCACATCGGATGCGGCGATAGCCGGTAGACCCGCATCGGGCAAACCCGATGGGATCGCACCGACGGTTTCGAATACTTGGTCGGCCCCGGGAATCGCGACGGTGAGGACGGCCGCGACCGACACCGTGATCAAGGGCCATGGGATCCGCTGGCGTCGAACGAGGAGCAGGAACGCGGCGATGACGACAGCCATGGCCAGTGGCGCCCACGGAATCGCATTCGTGGATACGTTCACGGCAATCGCGCGTAGCTCTTGGATGAATGTCGTCGCGCCACTTCGGGTATCCGTCAGGGAGACAACTTGACTGGAGATCATCAATACGCCAACACCTGCCATGTATCCGATCAAGATCGGCTTGCTCAGCAGATCCCCGATGAATCCCAGGCGCAACACGGCCGCGAGGAGCGCCAAGGCTCCGACGATGGCCGCCAGTAGCGCCGCGAAGGCTGCGTAACGCACCGGATCTCCGGCAGCAAGTGGTGCAAGTGCGGTGGCGGTCAATAGTGCAGTGCTGCTCTCCGGACCGACGGACAGCAGGCGTGAACTCCCAACCAGCGCGTACAGGACGAAGCCGACGACGATCACCCACAGTCCGCTCACAGCGGGAAGTCCCGCGAGTGTGGAATACGCCATGACTTGTGGTACGAGATATGCGGTGACGGTCACTCCGCCGAGCACATCCCCGCGAAGGTCGCTGCGGTCGTATGTCCGCAGCCGGTCCACCCCCGGAAGGAAACGCATACCTCGACGGTACGCGCCGCCTACCAGCTCTTGCTACTGATCGGAACGTTCCTTTCCGACAACAACCGGACAGTGCCCCCGGCGTCCTGCAGCAGCGTTCGGTTCCTACCCCAGAACTGCGTCGTGCGAGTGGGAGTTCCCTTGCCGATGAAGACGGTGAGCTTCTTGCCCGGCTTGATCCGCGAATCCACGAGGAAGGGGTAGGAAGCCCCGAGGTAACTCAGGTAGTAGCCGTCGAGGTTGAACTCTTGCCGGGAGTCGTTGCGAATCACGACGTACTCCTGATTCGCCGCGCGCGCCTGCTTCTTCGCGGTGACGAAGGGATTCACCTGGGTGATCTTCAGTTTCCCCTGAGCTGGGTCGGTGCAATCGAGCAGGCACGGCCACTCGAACCACGTGCGCATCGCGGTCGATCTATCGAGCAGATACACACCGTCGCCGATGAATCGGTCAGGCACAGTATTCGCGAGCAATGCAGTGGGTGAGCCCATGTACAGATCGTGAGGGCTTGGCTGCCCAGGTATCCCCGGACCCACGTGGACTACTCGGTAATCCTCGGGTGCGAGTATCGATCCGTCGGGGAAGTTGAACCAACTCGTCAAGCTCGAGTCGCGCAGCAGCCAGCCGCTGATGTCCACGGGCTCCTGGGCGGTGTTGCGAACGATCACGTACTCGCCATTGAGGTTGGCGTTGTCGTTTCCACCGGCGTTCCAATGCGCAACGACACTCAAGGACGCATCAGGTTGTTCGATAGGTCCGCAGAATCTCGGATTCCAGATCCCTCGCCCTTCTTGTTGTGCTTGCTCGATCATCACCCGGTAGTTGTAGGAAAGTGCGGCTTCATCCGCGTTGGTGAACCACATCGCCAGTCCAGCTTGGGAAAGCGCGGCCTGGACATCCACGTCGTATGCCCCCGTCTGCGGATTCCACCCGAAGGCATAACGCTGGACTCGTGCATCGAAGCCGATCGAATCCTTGCTCAGGGCGCGAAGTTGAACCGGCCACCCGGGTGGGAGCAGAGTCTTCAACAGGTCGGTCGCCTCGACGGCACCGCACATGTCCGCGTCTCGATGCTTGTTGTAGAAGCCGCGAACTTCGGGGGTATTGATGCCCAGGAGGCGAACCGTCACGTAGTCGTTCGACCCGTTTTCGACGAATCGGATCGTGTCGCCGTCGGCAACCACATCGACCACGCCGGTCTCTTGGATCGGAACCTGTGTGTAGTCCACGGATGCGTAGTCCGGAAAGGGAAAGGGTTGAGTGGGAGCCGCGCTAGTGGCCCCCATCGATACGAACCCGATGGAGGCGGTCGTGGCCAGCGCTATCAGAGTCTTGCCCGCGATCCTCATACTTCAACTACGGTAACCCGAGAGTCAGATTGCTCACGACCACACTTCGCCTCACGAAAGGTTCGCTAATGGAGGAAAAGACGAAAGAGAATCTGAAGAAGGGTGCCAAAGCGACCGCCCACGGACTCGGGGACATCGCCGAAGTTGCCGGTCACGTAGTCGGGGGAACCATCGAGGGTGCAGCCGAGGGGATCGAGACGGTCTCACGGCATCACAAGGAAGACAAGGACGACGCCGAGTAGGTCGCCGAGTAGATCCGCTAGGAGCCGCTCGCTCGCCTCTCACGCAGTTGCTTGATGCCGACGATGATCACCGCGATGGATACACCCAGAATCACCGCTTCGATCAGTCCCGCCTGACCGCTCAAAAGAGCGACGGCAATGACCAGCAGCCCGATGATGCCGGTGCCGATGTAGGCGTAGGGGGTCCAACTGGGCTGCTCGGGCTTGTCGTCCTGCACGCCTGCGAGCCTATGGCACCGAAGGCATTTTGCAAGGCCCCCTGACAGACTTGCGCCGTGACGGGACTGTTCTCCACAGCAACCATCGTCGCGGGTCTGCTCATCGCGGCTTGGGCCACGGTTCTCCTCATCGTCAACAAGCCCGTCGGCCGAGCGCTGCAGTACGCAGTACTGGGCTTGACGGGGATGTTCGTCGTTCTGGCGATCGGCGGAATCGCGCAGATGATCGGCACCGATCGGGAGTTCGCTCGGGCTGAGTTCGTCGGCTACCTACTCTTGTCGCCACTGATTCCCCTGGGGGCCTGGTGGTGGTCGAAGAACGATAAGAGTCGGGCGGGTTCGGGTGTGGTCCTGGTCATCGGACTCGTGATGCCGGTGCTTGTGGTGCGTATCCAGCAGGTGTGGGCCGGTGTCTGAACCACGGGTAACGGCAACCAACCAAGGGTTCGGACGCGTTCTGGTCGTCCTGTACGCAATTTTCGCGATCGGAGCCACATCGCGTTCGGTTCTGCAGATCAGCACGCGTTTCGATGAGGCGCCGATCGCATACTCCCTGTCGGCCTTCGCCGCGATCGTCTATGTGGTCGCAACGATCGCGCTCGCTCGGGGCCACGACGCATCACGACGGGTTGCCTACGTGGCAATCACCATCGAACTCGTGGGTGTGCTCGTGGTGGGCGCGATTAGCGTGTTGTTCCCCGAGGCTTTCCCGCGGGCATCCGTGTGGTCCTACTTCGGAATGGGCTACCTGTTCATACCGCTGGTGCTGCCGATAGTCGGCCTTTGGTGGCTGCGCCGATCGACGAGCGCGCCATCCACGGACGTTAAAGCGTGACGCTTCCACCGATCACCGTTATGCAGTGGCCACCGATCCAGACATCGTCGCCGTCGTAATCGACGCTCACCAGTCCCCGGCGCCCGAGTGCAGTGCCTTGCACCGCCGTGTAGGAGGTTGTGACGATGCCCGCCTCCTTGAACCATTGACCGATCGCTGCATTCAGCGAGCCGGTGACCGGGTCCTCGGTGATGCCGTTGTTTCCTGGGAACAACGCCCGCACCTCGAAGTCCACGTCATCCGTACTCGGAGCCACCAGCCCGATGTCGAATTCCCCGATCAGTGCCGGGTCGGGTTTCACGCTGTGCAGCACTTCGGTTGAAGTCAGCAGCAGCGATCGCCAGCCAGGGCCGTTGTCGCACCACTGATGCGCGACCACATCGGAAGGCGACAAACCCAAACCTGACACGAGCAGCGCAACGTCCTCGTCGGATAACGGACCGAAGCGAAGCCTCGGAGGTGCGGCGAATGCGAGGTGACCGCCCTCACTTCGCTTGATACGCACCAGGCCAGCCCCGCACTCCTGGACAACGACGTCACTCCGCGGTGCACCACCGGCTTCCAGCCAGGCATGACACGTGCCGAGCGTGGGGTGTCCGGCGAAGGGCAACTCGCGTCCGGGGCAGAAGATCCGCACTGCGTAGTCGGCTCCCGGTGTTGTCGGTGGCCCGACGAAGGTCGCTTCGGACAGGTTGGTCCAGTGGGTGAACGCCTGCATCTGTTCGGTTGTGAGACCCGAATCGTCGAGTACCACCGCTACGGGATTGCCCAGAAGCGGCGTAGCACTGAAGACATCCACCTGAGCGAAGGGCCGGGCCGAAGTCACCCGCGGAAACTAGCAATCGGCAGTAGGCTCGCGCTTGCTGGATCGGCTGTCCATTGAATCCCAGGCGGAGGCGTTGTGAGTCAGGCTGCTGCACCCTCCACTCAAGCAGCACCGAAGAAGGCCGGACTCGTCCTTACGGCGTTGATCCTCGGAGCGATCGTCGCGAACATCAACCTGAGCGTGGCGAACGTCGCGTTGCCGGACATCGGCTCGTCGCTCGATGCCAGTCAGACGCAACTGAATCTGATTGCCGTCGGTTGCACGCTCGGCCTGGCGATGAGCGTGCTGTACCTCGGTGCGCTGGGAGACAGGTACGGCCGCAAGCTCATGCTGTGTTTGGGCATGATCCTCACCGTCCCCGCGAGCATCATCTCCGCGTGGGCGCCGTCCGCGGATCTCCTCGTCTTCGGTCGAATCTTCACCGGCATCGCTGCCGGCATGGCCTATCCGACCACGCTGGCACTCATCACGGCGATTTGGGCCGTCGGCCCCAAGCGGGTAAAGGCGATCGCGTTGTGGTCGGGTGTGAGTGGCGGAGGTGCGGTTCTCGGGCCGGTCATCGCCGGAGCGCTCCTCGAACAGTTCTGGTGGGGCTCGGTATTCCTCATCGCAATCATCCCTGCGCTGCTCACCCTCGTTCTCGTCATCGTTGCCGTGCCAGCGCACGTGAACGAATCGAAGGACGCCGTCGATCACCTAGGTGGCGTGCTCACCGTCTTCATGGTTGCCGCCCTGGTGATCGGTCTCGGCGTCATCGCATCACCCGGAGGCATCACGCGCGCGCTCATCCTCATCGCGGTGTCGTTGGTGATCGCCGGCATCTTCGTCGCTCACGAGAAGCGCGCGGCCAACCCGCTATACGACCTCCAGATCGCCAAGAGACGCCTGTTCTGGGTGTCGGCTCTGGGCGGCATGATCGCCTTCGGTTCCTTGATGGGGGCGATGTTCATCGGTCAGCAGTTCCTGCAGAACGTGCTCGACTACTCCACCTTGGGTGCAGGCCTTGCGGTGTTACCCGCTGCCATCGGCATGATCGGCATCGCACCGACTTCGGCCAAACTCGTCATCTCCGTCGGCTCGCGCAACACCATGCTGCTCGGGTACGCCAACATCTTCGTCGCGTTCATGCTCATGCTGATCGCATGGGGAGAGAAGACCCCTTACTGGCAAGTGGGACTTGCCTACCTTCTCATCGGCGTGGGTGCCGCACTCGTCCTCACTCCGGCATCGCGCGCCCTCACCAGTTCGGTACCGGTCACTCGTGTGGGTATGGCCAGCGGCACTACGGATCTGCAGCGGGACCTCGGCGGATCGATCATGCAAGCGATCCTCGGTTCGGTGCTGACCGCCGGATACGCATTCTCGATGGCCACCCAGATCGGGAACTCGTCGGAAGCATCCAAGGTGACCGCCGAGACCGAGGCAACCTTGCAACTGTCCTACTCAAGTGCCCAGAAGCTCGGCGAGCAGTACCCGCAGTACTCCCAGGCCATCACATCGGCCGCGCGCGAATCGTTCCTGTCGGGCGGTAACTGGGCGTATGCCACGGCCGCCGCCGCCATTGCACTGGGCGCCGTACTGGTCTCCTTCGCCTATCCCGGCAAGACGAAGGAAGCGGCACTTCTCCAGGAATACGAGAAGCAGGACGCTGCGCCAGTCGATTGAGGTGCTTGCGCCATTCGGGTCCGAGGTGGGTCCGAGACTCCTACGCTTACCCCATGCGCCGCATGCTCGCCGTAGCGTCCTCCACCGCGCTCACACTCGGCCTACTAATCGGTGTGGCCCCAACAGCATCCGCCGCCGATCTCGGTACTGTCACCGTCAACTACATCAGTGGTGGCGGAAGCGGGACTTGGTCCATCACTCCCGCAAGTCTGACGGGTGCGGTGGACGACACCTTTGTTCTGCTCAACCAACGGAACCAAGCCAACGATGATCCCACTACCTTCGTTTCGCTACAGAACGATTCGGGATCGGTCTCCAGCGGTGGAACTTCTTGTTCGGGGCCTGGCACGTGTGCGGTTCTCGATTCATTTTCAACACCCGGTAACTCAGCGACATTCACAATTGATTCCGGCGGAGTCGTCAAAGTCATGAGGTCAAGAAGCGGTGTTGTCGAGCAAATCGGCACACTTACAATCGACTCCGATTCGTCAGATGCATCGTCAAGTACGCCGCAGGTGACGATGACCTTCGACGGGAACGGCGGGAACTGCAGCACCAACCCCATTGTGATCACGGGCGCGG
>CAZQRR010000016.1:14511-17819 GCA_964595675.1 uncultured Rubrivirga sp.
TTCGACGGGAACGGCGGGAACTGCAGCACCAACCCCATTGTGATCACGGGCGCGGGTGGCGCGACGTATCAACTTCCATCCGAAGGTTCAGGGTCTGGGCAGTGCAGGCGGGATGACTACTCACTTCTTGGCTGGTCTCACGAGCAGGACGCGACTTCGGTTGGTCCTAACCTCGGCTCAGGCGCAACGGTCAACTTCGCCAACGCCGGTGGGACTATGTACGCAGTCTGGCGCCCGGTGGGCATCGAGGTGGTCTACGACGCGAACGTGGGTTTGGAAACGCAGTGCCTTGCGGAGGGAATGAATCTGTCCACCGCTGCTGAGCGGCGAAGCGCGGCAACGGTCGTTGCCCTCCGAAGTGCCACTGCGACCTCGGCACCGTGCTCGCCGACAGGTCTGACGCTCACTGGGTGGTCGTTGACCGGCGATGGCGTGAGCGTCGCGGCTCCGGGTGCTTCGCTACCTGCTTCCACGACGAGTGGTACCAGGGTCACTCTGTACGCGAAGTGGTCGGTCCCATTGGTGCCGACGATCACGATCGCCGGGGTGTCGGGCAAACGCACGATTGTCGTTATTGGGACAGCGACGGGCTTCGTCGTCGGTCAGCGGGTAGTGCCCTATTTCCGGTTCCCCGGCCAAACCGGATTCACCGCGGGTTCGGCTCGTCCTGAGATCCGTGCTGACGGCTCCTTCGTCTGGGCGCCCAGGACGAGCGAGAGGACCACCGTCTACTTCATGTCGGAAGATGGCACGGTCAAGTCGAACACCGTCATCATTCAGGCAGGGCTGCCGGCCAGCCCGCCTCCGGCTAGTCCGCCGCCGGACAGCCCGCCGGCGGCCTAGCGTCGAGCCATTTCGTCATCATCTCCGCGGCGCATTGTCAGGGAGCACGATCCGGAAGATGTGAGTCCACCCTTGAGCGCCGTAGTTCCGTGACACCACTTGCCCGCGGGCGCCGTCGTACTTACCCGAACCACCGAGGACCGGTCGAACCGTCCTGGTTCCAGGCGCCAACGTGGCGCCGGCAGGTGGATAGAGCGAGATGCCGCCCACCACGAGCTGATCGGCTTCCTCGCCGAAGACGAAAGTCAGGTTCGATGCGCGCAGTTCCTGGCCGTCCGTCACGTTCTCCGCGAGCGTGGTCAACGTTCCGGTGAGGTACTGGCCATCGGCTGCCGTGCCATCCACGGCAATCGGGATGAAGAACGTGCGCACCATGCCGATACCGCTACCGCTCGTGGCGATCGGTGTGACCGCCTGGTGGTACACCCGGATCACTTCCCGCTCGGTAGCGGCCTGGGCGGGAGCTCCGGCCAACAGTAGGCCGGCGATGATTAGGGGGACGGCTACGAGGGTGCGAAGTTTCATGCGAGGGACTCTACGCTCACGATATGGAGATTCCCGGGTGGCTGGACATGTCGGGCCGCGTGGCGATCGTGACCGGTTGCGGATCCCCCTCGGGCATAGGGATCGCCACGGCGCAGGCCCTCGCTGAGTTAGGTGCTGCGGTGGTCATCACGGCCACTGGTGATCACATCCACGATCGTGTCGAGGAACTGACGGCGCTGGATCTTCAAGTCCATGGAGTTGTTGCGGACTTGACCTCAATGGCGGGTGCATCTGGCGTTATCGACTTCGCCACGAAGCAGGTGGGCGTTCCGACGATCCTGGTGAACAACGCTGGCATGACGAGCCAGGGAAGCGTCGTCGAATCGGGATCGGTCGCGGATCTGTCGGAGGATGAATGGCATAGAGGGATGCGGCGCAACCTGGATACCGCGTTCAACACGTCCAAGGCGGTGATCCCGCACATGCGGGAACAAAGCTTCGGTCGGATCGTGTTCGTGGCCAGCGTCACCGGACCGCTCATGGCGATGCGCGGTGAAGCCGCTTACGCAGCGGCGAAGGCCGGCATGGTTGGTCTCATGCGTTCGATTGCCGTCGACGAGGCACCCAACGGCATCACTGCGAATGCCGTGGCTCCTGGTTGGATCGCTACCGGAGCGCAGACGGAGGCTGAGCGGGCAGAAGGGGTACTCATTCCCCAGGGCCGTAGTGGTTCACCCGAGGAGGTCGCTTCCATGATCGTCGCGTTGTGCCTACCTGGTGCCGGGTATACGACCGGCCAGTTACTGGCAATCGATGGAGGTAACACGACTGCCGAAGAGCGCTCCGTGTGGGTCGGTCCGGCGAACTAACTGGCGATCAGATGCTCGAGTCGTGCGCCGCGTGCGTAGCCGCACTCATTGCATAGAACCACGAAGCCGAGTTTGTCGCTCGTGACTACCTCGAAGTCGACTGTGTGGCACACCGGACAGGTGGTCGTCGGATCTGCGTACATGTTCACTCCCTAGCTGAGTAAGTACCGCGGGGGATTGCTGAGCGATTCCAACCGGGGAAGCGGTCTAAAGGTCCCGTGGCCGCATGGCGAATGCGAAAATCCGTTGGCAAGGGTGAATGAACAGTCGATGAACTACCGACCGATTCTCGGAGGTCGTGTCCTCCGCCTATTCGGGGTTAGGTACCCCAGTGCCCAACTAGATTCCGCTCATGACCTTGTGGTTCGGCATCGCCGCGATCTTGGTGGCGATGCTTGTCGGTGGCGTCACCATCTGGGCGGTCAGCCGGAAGAGTCCTGAAGGTTCCCTCGCCGATCGCATCCCAACGAACGTCTACGCCGTCACGGCGGGCGCCATGACTCTGCTCATGTCCTTCACCTTTGCAGCAGCTTTCGCCCAATACACGAATGCTCAACAGGCCGTTCGCGCTGAAGCCTCTGCGATCTTGCAGATGTATCGAGCAACGGCATTCATAGCCGAACCACTTCAAAGTGATCTACGAAATGATCTCTTGTGTTACGCGACACTCGTCAGCACCCAGGAATGGGCGGAGCTAAGTCGGGGCAAGGTCGATCTGCAGGGCCCGGTTCAGCAGACGATGATCGCGATGGACAACGCGATCTCCTCGCCCGAAGGTCAGAAACTCGCAGGCAGCGGCCTTTCCATCTGGGAGACGGGCAATGCGAATCTGGCTACCGCCCGTGAACAGCGCTTCGCGGTGGTGGACTGGAATGTTCCACCGATCATCTACTTCGTCTTGATCACAGGTTCCCTTCTGACCTTGGCGTCGCTGTTCGCATTCGCGGATCGGACGAAACCTGGCTGGGGCCATGCGGCGTTGATCGTCGGGCCCGTATTCGTGGCCGTTGCGGCACTCGTGGTGATCCTCTTCCTCGACAGCCCGTTCATTCAGACCCCTGGAGCGGTCACGCCGGAGGCCATCGAGCAGACGGTGGAGTACATACAAAG
>CAZQRR010000017.1:0-17158 GCA_964595675.1 uncultured Rubrivirga sp.
TCACCAAGCGGATCGAAGCCGCCCGCGAGGAGGGCGATCTCAAGGAGAACGGTGGTTACCACGCAGCCAAGGAGGAGCAGGGCAAGAACGAAGCCCGCGTCCGCCAGTTGAAGCAGCTCCTGGAAAGCGCGCAGATCGGTGCTCCCGAGGCTGCCGAGGACGAAGTCGCTGCCGGCAAGGTGGTCACGATCAAGTTCGTCGAGTTCGGCGATGAGGAGACGTTCCTGCTCGGTTCACGCGAGGAGGCCGCGCACGCCTCGGTCGAGGTCTACTCCCCCACGTCCCCACTCGGTTCAGCAGTGAACGGCAAGAAGGTGGGCGATGTCGCCACCTACGAACTTGCCAACGGAAAATCGATGAGCGTGGAGATTTTGAAGGTCGAAGCGTACGGCGGCTGATTACTTTCTTGCCGCGGTGCGGTACTTACGCACCGCCAGTGGCGCGAAGATCGCGATGACCACCGCGCACGAAATCACCGTGTAGAGCGCGGCGTTGTTGAGCGTCCAGAAATCGGTGGGGGCCCCGGTGGGGTTGCCGAATAGTTCGCGCGTTGCCTGCACCAGGCTTGATACCGGGTTGAATGCAGCGAACCACTGAAGCCACCCTGGCAGCGATGTGATGGGGACGAATGCATTCGACAGGAACGTGAGCGGGAAGATCCAGATCAAGCCGGCGGTATTGGCCGTCTCGGTATTGGGAACCGAAAGACCGACGAACGCACCCACCCACGTGACGGTGTACGCGAACAGCAGCAACAACAAATATGCGTAGATCGCGTTGAGGATGCCGTCGTTGATACGCCAGCCGACGATGAATCCGGTGATCGACAGCACGGTGAGCACAAGAATCTGGCGCAGAGCGTTGGCGAGTGTGTTGCCGAGTAGCACAGCCGGTTGCGACATCGGCAGCGCCCGGTAACGGTCGATGATGCCGCGCTGCATCGCTTCAGCAAGTCCGACCGTGCTCGCCGCAGCAGCGAACGCGACCGTCTGCCCGAAGATGCCCGGCATCAAGTACTGCCGGTAGAGCGATGCGTCGGCTGCACTTCCCGGTTCGGCACCGGGAATGGGAATGGCGCCGCCGAACACGTAAGCGAACAACAACACGAAGATCACCGGTTGGATCAACTGGAAGAACAGGGCCTCAGGAATGCGGAAGGAGGCGGTGACGGTCGCACGGGCGATGATCAGGGCGTCGTGAACGGTCCAGCCCAGAGCCGGACGCTTGGCTTGGATCACTGGGCTGCTCATCGCCTGCCTCCTCGTCGCCCGCGCCTGGATGTACTTGGTTCAGGTCGCTGATCCTCTGCTCCGTGACCGGTGAGGGAGAGGAAAACATCGTCCAAGGTTGGGCGACGAAGGGCGATATCCGCGATGACGATGTTGTCTGCATCCAGGGCCCGGACCGCCTCGATGAGGACCGGCGACCCACCGCTCACCGGAGCGGAGTAGTGGGTGTCATCGATAGTGGCCTCACCCGAGACGATCGAGGATAGTGCGGAGATCGCCTGCGTGACCTGGTCTGCATTGCCCAGGGTGATCTCGAGTCGATCACCGCCGATCTGATCCTTGAGTTCGCTCGATGTGCCATGCGCGATGACCTTGCCGTGATCGATGACCACTATGTCGTCGGCAAGTTGATCGGCCTCGTCGAGGTACTGCGTGGTGAGCAGGACGGTTGTGCCCTCGGCAATCAACTCGGTGATGACATTCCACAAACCGATACGCGAACGTGGATCCAGTCCTGTGGTGGGCTCGTCTAGGAAAAGGATGCCCGGCTTGGCGATCAAGCTGGCAGCAAGGTCCAAGCGCCGACGCATACCACCCGAGTACGTCTTGGCCGGTCGGTTCGCTGCATCCGTGAGGTCGAACTTATCGAGCAGTTCCTCAGCACGTCGCGCCACGTAGGTCTTGTCCAGGTGGAACAGCCCGCCGAACATCGCCAAGTTCTCGCGACCGGTGAGGAACTCATCGACTGCCGCGTACTGACCGGTGAGCCCGATGGACCGGCGGACGTCGTCCGCCTGCTTGACGACGTCGAAGCCGGCAACCTTTGCGCTCCCAGCGGTTGCCTTGAGCAACGTCGCCAGGATGCGCACGGTCGTGGTCTTGCCCGAACCGTTTGGGCCGAGGAGTCCCACGACCTTCCCACGGGGAACCGTGAGGTCGATGCCATCGAGGGCGGTGACGTCGCCGAACTTTTTGACCAAGCCGTAGGCCTCGACGGCGTATTCAGAGGACACAACCGGGAAGGGTACGCCTGAGTCGTTTCACAGTGCATACACGGGTTACGTCCGGTAGACGTGGCTGCGATGCCCCAGAGTGACGAAGGTGACGAGGAGGACGTCATCGTCGATTGTGTAGATGATCCGATAGTCGCCCACCCGTATCCGAAAGGCATTTCGACCGCGAAGTGCGCGCGCCGCTGGGGGTCGGGGATCGCGGGCGAGAAGCGCGATCACTCCACGGATGCGATCGTGCTGCGCCCGATCGATCTTCCTGAGTGCTCGAAGTGCCGCCGGTCGAAACTCGACTCGGTATGGACCTACTTCCAACCCAGATCCGCCTGCACCTGGCTCCAGGGAATGTTCGGGCCTTCCTCGGCCAATGCCGCATCGAAGGCCTCGACATCGTGAACTTCCTCGTACGCGTCCATGAGTTCTTCGTAATGTGCCGGGCTGACAACCACCGCCACAGCCCTTCCGTACCTTTCGAGGGTGACGGCTTCGGTTGCCGCCAGATCGATCACGTCTGCAAGGGATTCCCGGGCTGCGCTTACCGGGATCGAGGCCATGGTCGAATTGTACAAGACACCTTGATTCTCGTACAAGTTGTTATCCGTCCAGGACCTCCACCTGGTAGCCCGCAGCCAGTAACGCAGCGACGATCTGGTCCCGCTGTTCGGCACTCCGGGTCTCCATCTGGATGTCGATGCGGACGTCGCCGATCGATACCCGCGGGTCGGTGCGGTCATGGAACACGTCCACCACGTTGGCCTTGTGCTGCTTCAGCACATCGAGCAGCCCGGCGAGAGATCCCGGGAAGTCCGGGGTGTGGACGCTGATGGACAGGTAGCGCCCTGCCGCAGCCATGCCGTGGCGGATGATGCGAAGCAGGACAAGTGAATCGACGTTGCCGCCCGAGATCGTGATGGCAACCGGTGGCTCAAAGTCGTGCGGGGCACTCATGACAGCAGCGGTGGCAGCCGCACCCGATGGCTCCACCACGAGCTTGGCGCGCTCGAGCAGCATGAGTACGGCTCGTGAGAGTTCGTCTTCGGTCACGGTCCGGAATTCATCGACGTGCTGCTGGATAAGGTGGAACGGGATATCCCCCGGGCGCGCGATCGCTATGCCATCGGCCATCGTGTTCATTTGGGATCGAGTTACTGGCTGACCTTCGGCGATGCTTTGCGGGTAGGTCGCGGCCCCCTCGGCTTGCACACCAATCACTTTCACAGCGGGCTTGAGCTGCTTGATCGCATAAGCAACCCCGGCGAGCAATCCGCCACCACCTGTACACACCACCACGGTCTTGACGTCGGGAATCTTCTCGATGATCTCCAGCCCGAGCGTGCCCTGGCCCACCACCACGTGTTCGTGGTCGAAGGGGTGGATCAAGATCGCCCCGGTCTGGTCGGCGAATGCGCGGGCTTCGACCAGTGCTTCGTCGACGGTGGTTCCATGGAAGCGCACCTCAGCGCCGTATCCGCGCGTCGCCTCGATCTTCGGTATCGACGCGTCGACCGGCATGAAGACCGTCACCTTCACGCCCAGTAACTGACCGGCAAGTGCGACGCCTTGGGCATGGTTGCCGGCACTGGCGGCCACCACGCCCTTGGAACGCTCGTCATCCGTCAGCTGCGCGATGCGGTTGTAGGCGCCGCGGATCTTGAAGGAACCCGCGCGCTGAAGGTTCTCCGGAATCAAGTAGACAGGTCCACCGACCTGATCGCTCAGCCAGCGCGCACCCTGGACGGGGAGATCCCGGATGACTCCCTTGATCCGCTGCTGCGCCTCCCGCACGTCCCCGATTTCCACCGGTGCATCCTGACAGTCATTCGGGCAACGCGCGAGGACCTCCTGGCAACTGCGGCGAAGCCTTGAGGCGGGCCCGCTTCGCTGCCGTGCGCCCTGCTCCCGCAGCAGAGCCCGAGCGGCCGTCGGCAGCACCTCGGTAACCACCCCATCGGCCCCGGGCATCGGAGGTTCGCCGATGGAAGGCCTTCACCTCCTTCTCCGTATTCCTCAGAACGATGGCAGCTGAGCTCCCACTCGAGCGGTTTCGCGGATTCTCATCGTGCTGCTTGATTGCCTCGGCACGCGCCTTCTGCAGCCGATCGTCGATCGTGTCCACATAGGCGCGGTAGAAGGCTGCGCGGGCAGTTTGCTTCGTGAACGGCTTGGTGACGAGAAGACCGGTGGAGCGCGAGCGGCTGCGGTAGGACTCGGACTTCCACGTTCCCGCTTCCAAGTAGTTGTGCGCCGAGGTGGCCATCTGCACCGACAGCGACGCGAAAAGCGTATGCGTCGCATCGAGATCTTGGGGCATCCCGAAGGCGACCACGTATGTGGAATTCGCGGCGACGTCGACCATCGTGAAGTTGTTGTGGGCAACGACGACGAAGAGTGAAACCAGGTGCGTGTTGGCGCGCTTTCCCTTCTCTCCAATCGTGACCGTTCGAGTGATGGGATCTTGGGGAACCTCGGTTGCGAGCTTCTGGGCGCGCGCCGCAGCCAGATCGATACTCGCCATAGTGGCCAAACTCTGCGCCTTCATCAAGTACGCAGCAGCCTCATGTTCATTGTCGGTGCGCTCGGCCTTGATGAGGAGCGCGCTGATGCGCTCGATGGTCACAGTCACGTGGGAACACCCGCGGAGTGATAGCCGGTACGCAAGAGCAGCTCCGCTTCCAGCCCTAACTGCGTGTGCACGATAGAGAGCATGGTCGCCGCGAATTGAGCATCATGATCCGTTGTTCCATTCTTCGAGGAACATGCGTGGTGGCTGATCTCATGGAGGACCACGGATTCACGCATGGCCCAGGGCTCGTCCGATGGGATCGCGATCACCGCCCCGTCCTCCCGCACTTCGTAGTGCGCCCGCGTACCACCCCTGCGGTGACGGACGCCGGGCTCAGGAATGCCGTGGGAACGACATACGTGGGCCACATACCGTTTCACGTGGCCCAGTGAACTGAACTTCATCTGAACGGGAACCGTGATGGTCGAGCCGAAGAAATCGACTGTGCCGCCGCGATCGAGGATCGCCGACCATTGATCCTCAGCGTGGTACACCGCCTGGCGGTAGCGATCCGTCGCGCTCATGTGGACCCCGATTACGCCTGACCCGGCCATCGCGGTAGCTGATCGGCTTCCGGTCTTTGCATCGCTCCAGCGGCTATTGCGCCGAACATTGCCGCGCCGAGTGCTCCCGCCTCGTTCACCTCGCTGACCTCGAAGCGACCCATGGCCTCCCGCTTGGCAGTGATGACCATGGGGTCGTGCACCCATCCACCCGCGAGCACCGTACGTCTCCTCGGGGCACTCGTTGCTTCCATGAAGTCGAGCAGCTCGGTTCCGATCGCCACTAACTCGGTCACACTCACGCGCCACAGAGCTTCAGGGCTGGCGTCGTCGTCTACCCCCTCGATCGTCAACCCCGTGTGATCCACATTCGATAGGTGCAGATCGCTGACATGCGCAGCCATCGCCCTATTCGCCAATTCGATCCGCTGTTCTGGAGTCTCTACACCCAGCAGGCGACGGATGCGCTCCAAACTCAATCCGGTCACCAGAGCTCCCAGGACGCACACGTGATCGGGAATCACACTCCACAGCACGGCAACATCGCGTTCGGCGAGACGGATCAATTCCTCCCGCGACAGCGGACCCGGGGTGAAACGCAAGAGCGCTTCAGCGGTTCCCATCGAATCGAAAAGGGCGCCGGTGGTGGCTGCTCCGCATGCGAAGGCAGCCGACTGATGATCCATTCCAGTCGCCGTCAATACCGCGCCGTGCATTGCATCCGGAACCTGCGTGGCCACTCCGCAGTGATCACCGGCCACGGTGATCGGCCCAGGAAGCAGCGGACCGACCAGGTCGAGCGTGGCTTGCCATGGAGCGCGCTCGACGACGTCGAAGAGCCCGGTTCGCGACACCAGGGAGATTTCACTAACCCTTTCGCCCCCGAGTCTGTACACGATCCACTCGGCGACACTGAGGTAGCAGGTGGCGGTCGCGGCGCCAGGAACGTTCTCCTGCAGCCACAAGATCTTTGCAACGGAAGGCTTGTTGTTGAGCCGCATACCCACATGGCCGTGGAATGTCTCCTTACCGATCGACTCCTTGAGCAGCTCCGCTCGACCTCGCGGATCGTGGAAGGCGATGATGGGTGCGATGGCCTGGTCGCCACCTCCGATGAGTACTCCGGCCTCAGCCATGCTCGTGACGCCGATACCCGCAACCCGAGCGTCCCTCGGCCAGTTGTCAGACTGCGTGAGTTGCGTCAGGACTTGTCCGACCACTTCGATCAAGTGATCGGCGTCCATCTGAGCTTCCGCGCCCGAACGCTTCCAGGGTGTCGGTTGCGCAGCCTCGGCCAGAACCGTGCCCGCCAGATCCACCGCGAGTGCCTTGACTCGGGTGGTTCCAGCGTCGATTCCCACTACCAGCTCGCGCATGCTCATCCCTTTCCGCCTCAGCGTCGAAGGTCATCACCGCGAGGATAGGCTGGAAGACACGGGGGTGCGTGAAGAGTCGCGTGAAGAGTCGTGTGAAGAGTCGCGTGACGAGCCGCATAGTGCCCGCTCATAGCAAGAGGGAGTCCATGTGTCCGATGTCCGTTATCGCTTGAACAGGCTGTTCAACCCCAAGTCAGGTCGCTGCCTCGACGTGGCCATCGATCATGGGTTCTTCGGCGAACGCCACTTCCTAAACGGTATCGAGGACCTCGCCTCGGCCATCGACACCCTCGTAGACGCCGCGCCCGATGCAATCCAGCTCACCCAAGGGCAGGCTCCGAAACTGCAAATGCACAAAGGCCGGCAGCGCCCAGCTCTCGTCATGCGCACGGATGTGGCGAATGTCTACGGTGCCCCTCTGCCCGACCACATGTTCTCGCTCATGATCCCCGAGCCCGCCAAGCGCGGTGTGCAACTGGATGCGGCGATCATCGTCGTCAATCTCCTCGACCTCCCCGGTCGCCCGGAGGTGCGCGAGGCCTGTGTCCAGAACATCCTGGATGCCAAGGCGGACTGCGAGAAGTACGGCATGCCACTCATGGTCGAGCCCTTGGTTATGAAACCGGTCACGGCCGACGGTTCGACCGGATACACCGTGAACGGCGATCTCGACCTCATCCTGCCCATCGTGCGTCAAGCCGTGGAACTCGGTGCCGACGTGATCAAGGCCGATCCCACGGATGATCCGTCCGACTACCACCAGGTCATCCGTATCGCCGGGGATGTGCCGGTGCTGGTACGAGGCGGAGGCCGAGTGCCGGACCGTGAGCTCCTCGAACGCACCGCTGCCGTCCTCGACCAAGGCGCCGCAGGCATCGTTTACGGACGCAATATCGTCCAACATGACAATCCGGCGGGAATCACACGCGCCCTCATGGCCATGCTGCACCAAGGTGCTTCGGTCGATGAAGCGGAGAAACTGATCGCATGACGAACGTGCGCATCGGGATCATGGGCGGGGGGTTGATGGGGCGGGAGTTGGCTGCCGTCTGTGGCCGTTGGCTGCATCTGGTCGATCATCCCGTGCGTCCGTCCGTGGTCGCGGTGGCAGACCTCAATCCGTCAGCACTGGAATGGTTTCGGCAAGTTCCCACCATCGAGACCCTCACCGACTCATGGCGACAACTGGTAGAGGATCCATCCTTGGATGTCCTCTACATCGCAGTGCCGCATAATCTGCACGAGGAGATCTACACGGCCGCCGCGAGTGCGGGCAAGGACTTCCTGGCGGAAAAGCCGTTCGGTATCGATCTTGGAGCAGCCGAGCGAATCGCCCACAGCATCGTCGCCGCCGGAGTCTTCGTTCGAGTCAGTAGCGAGATGCCATTCTTCCCTGGAGCCCTGCGCGCGTACGACATAGCGCGTAGTGGTGCGCTGGGAGAGATCATCGAGGTGCGGTCAGCTTTCCTGCACTCATCAGATATCGATCGCAACAAGCCGATCAACTGGAAACGACGGCAGGAAACCTGTGGTGCCATCGGCGTCATGGGAGACCTGGGGCTGCACGTCGCGCATGTTCCCCTGCGATTGGGGTACCAACCCTCGTCGATCTACGCCCTGCTCGAGGACATCGTCACTGAACGCCCCTCAGCTGCCGGCTCATCGGACATGGTCCGATGCGATACCTGGGACAACGCCCTCATCACCATGCGGGGACGCGTGACCGGAGCCGATCGCGTGTTCCCCATGATCTGGGAAACCAAGCGCATCGCTCCGGGCAACATGAACACCTGGATTTTCGAAGCGCAGGGGATGGACGGTGGAGTCCGATTCAGCACCCGGACTCCGGCCTACTTCGAACGCTTCCGCCGCGACGGCGGAGAACAGATCTGGGAGCAGGTTCAACCGGGCAACGTCTCCGCATGGCCGATGGTCAGTGGCGCGATCTTCGAATTCGGCTTCGCCGATGCTCTGCTTCAGATGTGGGCGAGCTACCTAGCCGAGCGCGCAGGAGAGCTCGGCAATCGCTTCGCCACCGCAACCGTCGACGAAGTAGTCACCTCGCATCGTGTCTTCGATGCAGCCGCCCGCTCCCAGGCGGAACTTCGGGCCATCGACTAAAGATGCACGGCTGAGGATGCGCACACTTGGCAGGGCCCTACGCAAGACGCCACTTCTCGCGGACCTTCCACGCGAAGTGGCCGTCTTGGCCACCATTGCGTTCTTCGTGGCACTCGGGTTCGGCATCCTGATTCCTTCTCTACCGATCTTCGCCAGCACGTTCGGTGTCAATGCCTTCCAGGCCGGCATAGTCATCTCGGTCTTCGCGCTCGTGCGTTTCGTGACATCGCCGCTCGCCGGCGGCATGGTCAACAGATTCGGCGAGCGCCTGGTCCTAAGCAGCGGACTGCTCATCGTTGCGCTCTCCTCGCTGGCAGCGGGGTTCTCACAGACCTACGGCCAACTGCTCGTTCTCCGGGGTGCCGGTGGTTTGGGATCGTCGATGTTCACGGTTTCGGCCATGGCACTTCTGCTGCGCGTGGTGTCTTCGCAGCAACGCGGGCGCGCGTCGAGTGCGTTCCAAGGCGGGTTCCTCTTCGGCGGCGTCGCGGGACCAGCCGTGGGTGGACTCGTGGTCGCGTGGTCGATCCGAGCTCCCTTCTTCGTGTACGCCGCCACGCTGCTCGTAGCAACTGCCGTCTCGATGATCTTCCTATCCAGGGTTCGGCTACACGATCTCGAAGAGCAGGTCTCCGGTGGCAAAGCAGGCAAACTCGAGGAACTGCGAGCCGCCCTGAAGGACAAGGCCTATCAAGCAGCCATCGGCAGCAACCTCATCACCGGGTTCGTCATCTTCGGACTGCGGTCTTCGGTGGTTCCGCTGTTCGTGATCGAGGGTCTGCAGCGAGGCGCATCCTTATCGGGAATCGGATTCCTGGTGGCCGCCGGTGTTCAGGCTGTGTTCCTACTGCCTGCGGGCCGACTGGCCGATACCCGCGGCCGTCGCCCGGCACTGCTCTTCGGAACCATCGCCACGGCCTTCGGCATGGGGATACTCGCCCTGTCGGATCTGGCTGCCAACACCCTTGGTACCGCCGGGTTGGCCGGGGTTGTCTTGTTCATAGTCGCGATGGCCGTGCAGGGCTTCGGCGGGGCGTTCATGGGTTCCGCGCCCGCCGCCTTGGTGGGTGACATCATGGGAGGACGTAAGGGTGGGATCGTGATCGCGACCTTCCAGATGATGTCGGATGTAGGAGCAATCGTGGGACCGTTGATCGCCGGCTTGTTGGTCGACGCCTTCGACTACGACTGGGCCTTCGCTGTGGGAGCGGCTCTCGCCTTGATTCCTATCGTCTTAGTCCTTCGGATGCGGGAGACCTTGGTTCGCACGGGTGCTGCTGCATGAGGGAACGGATCTCCAACCGACGCACCATCGTCGGCTTCACGAGCGTCATCACCGTGATCGCCGTGATCGCAGCCTTCCTCGCGCTTGGCGAATTCGCCTCGCGCATGTCCCCGGCATCCGCTGCTTCCACCGATGATTCCACGCGGGCGCAAGACACCTCGAGCCTCGGTATGGAACCGATCGTGGCAACTGTGGACGACCCCATCGAATCCACGGAGCCACCGACATTCCGGAATGTGGTCATGGTCCTGGCGGATGACCTGGACTGGAAACTGTTCGATCAGATCCCTCGCCTCGCTGCCCTCAAGGACCTTGGCATCACGTTCACCAACCACACCGTGGTGGATTCGCTCTGCTGTCCGTCGCGCGTGACGATTCTCAGATCCCAGTACATCCACAATCACAAGGTCATCTCCAACATCGAGGCGACCGGGGGCGGCTGGCCAACGTTCAAGAGGTTGGAGGAACACAAAGACAACCTTCCAGTCTGGCTATCGAGGGCAGGTGTTACCACCGCACTCTTCGGCAAGTACCTCAACGAGTACCCCACTCGCCCAGGGGGTATTCGCTATGTCCCACCGGGCTGGGACCAATGGGGTGTTCCCATTTCCCGCGGCGACTCCTACTCCGGCTACAGCTACACCATGAATCACAACGGTGAGTTGATTCGCTATGGGACCAAGCCCGAGGATTTCCTGAACGACGTTCTGAACAACAAGGCCCGTGACTTCATCGCCGAGACGAACGATCCGTTCTTCCTCTATCTATCCACATACACCCCGCATAAACCGTTCGCGACTGCACCACGACACCTGGGGACCCACATCGGGACCGTGGCTCCCAGAACTCCCGCGTACAACTCGATCGGTGAGAACGAACCGGGGTGGTTGTCCAAATTCCCACGCCTGAGTGACTGGAAGCTGTCTCGCCTCGATAAGACGTGGCGCAAGCGCGCTCAATCAGCCGAAACCGTGGCCGATTCCGTCGAGGCGGTCATGCAAGAGTTGGCAGCCACCGGCAAGGACAAGGACACCCTCGTTGTCGTGACCACCGACAACGGGTACCACGTGGGCAAGTATCGAATGCCCAAGGGCAAGCGCACGCCATACGCGACCGACACAGTCGTTCCGCTCATCGCCATCGGCCCCGGGATCCCCGCGGGCGTGGAGGTCGATGCCATGACGTCCACCATCGACTTAGCGCCCACATTCACCGAGGTCCTAGGGGGACGAACCCCCGATTGGATCGATGGGCGCTCCCTCGTCCCGTTCCTTACCGCAGGGAAGAAGCCCGAAAACTGGCGAAATGCAGCTCTCTCCGAATCGATAGGCGAGACGAACAAATCCGATCCGGATTACCTGCCCTTCATCCCGCCACCGTTCTCAGCGCTTCGCACGCCCCGCTGGATGTATGTCGAATACGACGACGGCAGCCGGGCCCTATACGACCAACGCACCGATCCCTATGAACTGCGGAACGTAGTGGATTCGGTGGATCCGACTTTCGTGGCTGGGCTAAGCGCACAACTCGCTCAGTTGGAGCGCTGCGCAGGACCGTCGTGTCGGGAAGCCGATGCCGTGACGATCACAGATCCGCTCCCCCAGGAAACGCCGTAACGCTTCGGCTCTACGACAGAGTTAGGCAAGCGCTTTCTCGAGGTCTGCGATGAGGTCGTCAGCGTCCTCGATCCCCACACTCAACCGAACGAGGTCGGCAGGCACCTCCAGCGGACTGCCAGCCGCCGAGGCGTGCGTCATGCGTCCGGGGTGCTCGATCAGTGATTCCACACCTCCGAGGGATTCGCCGAGGGTGAAGACCTCGGTTCGCCCGCAGATGTCCACCGCCGCCTGTTCACCGCCTGCGACCCGGAAGGAGACCATGCCCCCGAAATCGCGCATCTGGCGCACCGCAACGTCATGCCCGGGGTGTGACTTCAGTCCAGGCCACAGAACCGCGCTGACAGCGGAATGGCCGGATAGGAATTCGACAACCGCACGTGCGTTGGAGCTGTGCCGATCCATGCGAACTCCGAGGGTCTTGATGCCTCGGAGCACCAGCCAGGAATCGAAAGGCCCCGGAACCGCCCCCATCGCATTTTGGTGGTACGCCAACCGTTCGCCGAGGTCGGCATCGCGCACGATCAGCGCACCGCCGATGACGTCGCTGTGCCCACCCAGGTACTTGGTGGTCGAGTGCACCACCACATCGGCACCGAGGAGGAGCGGCTGTTGCAGGTACGGCGAGGCGAACGTGTTATCGACCACCATGATCGCTCCGGCATCGTGCGCAACGTCGGCGATTGCGGCGATGTCAGCGACGTTGAGAAGTGGATTGGTTGGTGTTTCGATCCACACGAGCTTGGTCCGACCCGGCTGGATTGCGGCTGCGATCGCCTCGGGATCGGTCACGGCTGCCGGCGTGTGCTCGACACCCCACGGCGCTGCCACCTTGGCGAACAGCCGATAGGTGCCGCCGTAGGCGTCGTCAGGAATCACCGCGTGCGAACCCGGTGAGGCGATGGTTCGAATCAAGGTGTCCTCGGCCGCCAGACCCGAGGCGAAGGCCAGAGCACGAGCCTCGGCTTCCTCGGGAGCCTCGAGTGATGCCAGGCACTCCTCGAGCGCAGTGCGCGTGGGATTGCCGCTGCGTGAGTACTCGTAGCCCCCGCGAAGGCCACCGACACCATCTTGGGCATACGTGGAAACCTGGTAGATCGGAGGCACCACCGCCCCGGTCAGCGGATCGGGCTCTTGGCCCGCATGAATCGCCCGAGTGTTGAATCCGTCCACAACGTTTACCCTAGACCCGTGTTCGGATTCGGAGCGAAGTCGCGGATGATCGATGTCGACTCAGCGCTGCCCGGTCGACCCCAGCCGATCTTCGACGTCCCTTCGACTCACGCGGTATTCGGCACCGCGATGCACCCCGAAGCAGGCGATATCGCGCACATCTATCTCGCGATGGGCTGTTTCTGGGGTGCCGAGGAGATCTACTGGCGCCTTCCGGGCGTGGTGGGAACTTCAGTCGGATACATGGGTGGATTCACCGCGAACCCCACCTACGAGGAGGTGTGCACCGGGATGACCGGCCACACCGAAACGGTGTTCGTGGCCTACCGACCCAGCGAGATCAACACCTACAGCATCCTGAAGGCGTTCTGGGAGAACCACGATCCGACCCAGGGTTACCGGCAGGGCAACGACATCGGCACCCAGTACCGCAGTGCGATCTTCTACACCACCGAGGGCCAGCGGGAGATGGCCGAAACTACGCGTGATGCCTACGCCGAAGTCATCGCTGCTCGGGGCTATCCGCCGATCACCACCGAGATTGCTCCTGCACGGGACTTCACTTACTTCCTCGCTGAGGGCTATCACCAGCAGTACCTATACAAGGTGCCCAACGGGTACCGCTGTCACGCGAATACCGGGCTCGCCCTTCCGGAGCTGGCGGCCGGCTAGTTCAATCGGACAAGTAGCCGAGCAAGTCCTGACGGGTCAAGACCCCCACCGGTCGACCGTCCTCGATCACCACCACGCCGTCGCTGCTCTGGAGCGCATCGATTGCCGCCTGCACCGATTCGCTTGCACCCACGATCGGCAGCGGTGGGGACATGTGCGCATCGACGGTATCGGCGAGCTTTGCCTTGCCGGTGAACAACTGATCGAGTAGATCGCGTTCCACCACCGATCCCACGACCTCTGCTGCCATGACCGGCGGTTCGGCTCGCACCACGGGCATCTGGGACACCCCGTACTCGCGCAAAATCGCGATGGCGTCGGCAACCGACTCCGTCGGATGGGTGTGAACCAACGGCGGTAGGTCATCGGACTTGCCACGCAACACGTCTCCCACCGTGCGGTCGGTGCTCGGCGGCAGGAATCCATACGAGGCGAGCCATTCATCGTTGAAGACCTTGCTCAGGTAGCCACGCCCCGAATCAGGTAGCAGCACCACGATCACATCGTCGGGCGAGGCCGTTGCTGCGACCTTGAGTGCCGCAACCACTGCCATGCCGCACGAACCTCCGACGAGCAGTCCCTCTTCACGGGCCAGCCGGCGGGTCATCTCGAAGGATTCGGCGTCGGAGACCGCGATGACTTCGTCGCAGATGCCTGTGTCGTAAGTGCTGGGCCAGAAATCCTCACCCACGCCTTCGACCAGATAGGGCCGCCCCGTGCCACCCGAATACACCGAACCTTCAGGATCGGCCCCGATGATGCGCACCGCTCCGTCGCTGACTTCCTTCAGGTATCTGCCAGTACCGCTGATGGTTCCACCGGTACCCACACCTGCAACGAAGTGTGTGATGCGTCCATCGGTCTGAGACCAGATCTCCGGACCGGTCACCTCATAGTGCGAGCGGGGGTTGTTGGGATTGGAGTACTGGTCGGGCTTCCATCCACCGGGAGTCTCCTGGGCCAACCGATCACTGACCGAGTAGTAGGAACGCGGATCCTCCGGATCGACCGCGGTGGGGCACACCACGACCTCGGCACCGTAGGCGCGCAACACATTCCGCTTGTCCTCGCTGACCTTGTCCGGGCATACGAAGATGCAGTGATAACCGCGTTGCTGGGCAACCATGGCGAGCCCGACGCCTGTGTTACCGCTCGTTGGCTCGACGATGGTGCCGCCGGGCTTCAGTAGCCCTTCCTTCTCGGCAGCGTCGATCATCCGAACCGCGATCCGGTCCTTGACCGAGCCGCCGGGGTTCACGTACTCCACCTTGGCCAGCACCAAAGGCCCCGGCTCGGGGACGATCCCCTTCGTCACCTTGGACAGGCGGACGAGTGGCGTATTTCCGATGAGGTCGACTACGGACTCCGCGTACTGCATCGGTCAAGCCTATGCGCCTAGGGTGAAGGCATGCCGCCGGCGGTAGTGCAGATCGCTCCTTCCATCTTCCGTATTCCCACTCTCGGAGACTTCATCAACTCCTTCGCCCTGGCGGACGACGACGGACAAGTAACTCTCGTGGACTGTGGATTGAAAAGGGCCCCGGCTCGAATCGTGCGAGGGCTCACCGCCATCGGGAAGAGTCCACGGGATGTGACGCGCATACTCCTCACCCACGCGCACAACGACCACGCCGGTGGTGCCGCGCGAATCCTCGAAACCTCCGGGGCAACTTGCGTTCAGGTGCATCATGCTGACGCTGACTTCCTTCGAACCGGGACGGCTCCTCCACGTGATGCATCGACGGGCCTCGGACGCCTGTTCCAACGACTCCCCGGTGGGGGGTTCTCGCCGATCGAACAGGTGCAGGAATTGCACGACGGTGCTGTTCTCGACGTTGCCGGTGGGCTGCGCGTCGTTCATACGCCGGGGCATACACCCGGTCATATCAGCTTGCTGCACGCCGATTCGCAGACCTTGATAACCGGTGATGCCCTCTTCAACATGAACGCTCGCATGTCCTGGCCGTTCTCCGCGTTCTGCACGTCGTTCGAGCAGACCAAGCGCACCGCTGCACTTCTCGCGGATCTGGACTATCGAACGGCCGCCTTCACGCACGGCCCGGAGATTCGTGACACCGGTAGAGAGGCCGTTCGTTCATTCCTGTCGCGGAGGTCCTCGTGACGTCTCCCGAGGAGACCATCCGGACGGAGCTGGCGCGCGTCAACTCTCGCCTGGAGACCACGCCGGTCGCCAGGATCGATCATGCGTTCATCGAACAGGTGAGAGCAGCGGCTCAGCGAATCGTGGACCTCACACCCGATCCCAGCCGACCGACGGGCTCGCTCCTAACCGAAGTGGGCCCCACGGCACTTGCAGCGCAACTGACGGTGATCGTTCGGGACTATCTGGACATGCGAACGGCGGCGTCGGATGACGCCGCCGTTGCAGAAACGCTGATCGATCTGCGTCGATCGCTCCCTTGAGGTACCTGCGCGTTACTCGCGACCTGAGAGGATCGCGAACATCCGCAGGAACTCCAGGTAAATCCACACGAGCGTGACCAGCAGTCCGAAGGACATCCGCCAGGATTCGCGCTCGGGAAGGCCCATAGCCACGCCCTGCTTGATGGCTTCGAAGTCCAAGGCCAGGAAGAAGGAGGCGATAGCCACACCAGCCAGCGAGATGATGATGCCGAGGCCGTCCACACCGTAGAAGCCCCAACCACCGCCGACGCCGAACATCGCGGCGACCAACGAGGCGAGTGCCAGCACGATGTAGGAGACCGCGGCCACCATGAGCACCTGGGTGAAGCGCTTGGTGACCTTGATGACGCCGGTCAGGTAGAGCGTGAGCATCACACCGAAGGTGGTCATCGTGGCGACCACTGCCTGCAGGACGATGCCGTCCCAGCCGTTGATCACGGCGTAGGAGTTGTACCAATAACTGATGCCACCGAGCATGAGGCCTTCCGCCACGGCGAAGATGACCATCAGGGCAGGCGAGACGTTCTTCTTCAGTGCGTTCACGAAACCCAGGACGAGCGCGGCGATGAAGACCGGCAGCATCAACCCTGGAGCCGCGGCGATGAGGTTCCATCCCACGAACGCGAACACCACGACCAGGCCGAACATGATCGCGGACTTCACGATGACGTCGTTCAAGGTGACCCGGACGCCGCCGCCGGCGGTGATCGTCTGGAACTGGAGGTCATGGTCCGATGGGGGAGCACCAGCCGGCTGGGTGGCGGGCTGGGTAGCGGGTGCGGGCTGCGCCGTGGGCGCCTCGCCGGAGGCTCGCGCGAAGGCCGAGCGGCCCTCCTCATAGGCGAAACCCGAGGAGCCGGCCTTCTCGTACCGCGACAGGACAGGGTTATTCGTCTGCATACCTCCCACGGTAACCCACAGGCGCCGGAGCGCCAAGTGGTGCTCGCCCGTGGCGAACTAAGGTGAAGGCGGCTGGTCCGCAGGCAAGTGTGTTGGCCGGCTTGCGACGACTCATCAGCCCGGGAGGCCCGGTGGACGGACCCCTGTCCGACATCCGCGTGATCGACCTGACCCAGGTCCTGTCCGGGCCCTACTGCACCATGCTCCTGGCGGACATGGGCGCCGACGTCATCAAGGTCGAACCCCCCACCGGCGACGTTGCCCGCGCCTGGGGGCCGCACCCCGC
>CAZQRR010000018.1:0-17091 GCA_964595675.1 uncultured Rubrivirga sp.
GCTCGGCCACGCGACTTCCTGAGGTACATCGCCCGCCTCTACCCCCACCCCCGGGACGTCGATTCCCTGATGGAGATGGTCGAGATCGACCCGGGTCTGCGCACCCCGATCCGTCGACTTTCCGGCGGCCAGGCACGCCGGGTCTCCTGGGCCGCCGCGATGGTGGGTGACCCTGCGGCGCTGCTACTCGACGAACCCACGGCAGGTGTTGATCCGATCGGTCGCGAAAGATTGAACGACGTGCTCCGGGGTGAGGGGCAGCGCGGTGTGTCGATGATCATCGCGACGCATCTGCTCGAGGATGTGGACCAGCTGGCGGACCGGGTGGTCGTCCTGCGCCGGGGTCGGGTCGTGCTGTCCGGGACCCCGCAAGAGCTCCGTCCACGCAACACGCTCCTGGCACGTAGCACCCGCGAACTCGACATGGCGTCCCTTCTGGTGGCTCTGCCTGCAGGCTCGTCGTGTCTGCGCGAAAGTTCGGACACCTACCGAATCGACGTTCCAACCGGCATCGATCCGGCTGTGATGACCACCGTCGCATCGTGGTGTTCCCAGCACTCGGTCATGCCGGACCTCACCATCGCTGATCTGGCGTCGGTGCTGCGGGCAGCACTCCGAGACGGTGATGACACGTGAGCGACGAAAGGGTTGCAGCACCTGACAAGCGGTCGTGGGGCACGTTGACGCTGGTGCACGCCCGCTGGACCTTCGCCAACACCTGGCGCAATGGCGAGCAGTTGCTTCTACTCATCGGTCTACCACTCGCGGCTTTGCTCGCGCTGACGCGCACCGATCTCATAGCCAGCTCCACCTCCCCGCTCGTCATCACCTCCGCCATGGTGGTGCTCGGCGCCGGCTTCACATCTCCGGCGATCTCGATCGCATTCGAACGCCGCTACGGCTCCTTCGCTTTCCTGGGCACAACTCCCCTACCCCGTACAGCGCTCATCTCCGGCACATTGCTCGCCACCGCACTGACCACGCTCGCCGCCTTGGTGATCGTGGCGTCCCTGGCGAGCGCTCTGGGCGGAGTCGATTCCGCGAACTTGGGCAACGTCGCGGTAGCGGTGATGTTCGGCCTGATCGCCTTCATTCCCTGGGCCTTCGTGGTTGGTGGCGCCGTGCGATCGGAAACGGTGCTGGTTCTTGCGAATGGGATCTTCGTCGTGGCGATCCTGTTCGGCGGGGTTCTGATCCCGGCCTCGTCGCTTCCGTACGGATCGCTGCTCCCCTGGTTGCCTACCGGGGCGCTCATGGATGCTGCGGTGGCTCCGTCACCATTGAATGCAGGTGTTCTGCTTGCCTGGGGGGTCGTCGGCACCGCGCTCACTGTCAAATTGTTCCGTTGGCGATAACGGTTAGTCTGAATGACGTGACAGCTACCACCCAGGCGTTCAGCACCCCGAAGTCGCCGGCACCGGGACGCGATCCGGGTAAGTCGCCCCGGTGGATCCGCGGCATCTACATCGCGAATCTCGTGGTCCAGGCGGGCATCATCGTGACCGGCGCGATTGTTCGCATCACGGGAAGCGGTTTGGGCTGTCCCACCTGGCCGGAATGCGTCGAAGGCTCGCTCGTACCCACCTCCACTCAAATGGAGTCGTGGAACAAGTATGTGGAGTTCGGCAACCGGCTGCTGACTTTCGTGCTGGCCATCGCCGCGATTGCTGCCGTCGTGGCCGCTTTAGTGGACCGCAGACGCCGCCGTCGATCGAACTTGCCGGGTCGCCGGATACTCACGATCTTGGCGGTCGTGCCGCTCGGTGGCACAGCGGTGCAGGCCGTACTCGGGGGGATCACCGTGCTCACGGGCTTGAATCCCTACACGGTATCCGCCCACTTCCTCGTGTCCATCGCTCTCGTTGCCGCCTGCGTGGTTCTCGTCGTTCGTTCCGGAGAAAGCGGAGACCGTCCGATCACCTGGCTCGTGCCCTCCGCACTGCGATACCTGACATGGGCGCTGGTAGCGGCGACTCTGGCCGTGGTGGTACTCGGCGTGATCACCACCGGCAGCGGTCCCCACTCCGGCGACATCGACGTGATCGTCCGGTTCGATCTGGACCTGAGGACCGTCGCCTGGTTGCACGCGGACAGTGTGCTGCTGTTCATGGGTTTGACAGTTGGTCTGCTGGTAGCCGCACGCGTTGCCCATGCCCCCGCAGCGCTCACTCGCCGCACACTGATCTTGTTGGGGATCGCACTCGTTCAGGGCGTCATCGGATACACCCAGTACTTCACCGGGTTGCCCGAATTGCTCGTTGCATTCCATGTGATCGGGGCCGTATTGGTATGGGTCGCAGTCCTATTCCTGCCCCCCACCCTGCGGACCCGGGGTGTTGCGGACATCACGATGGGTAGCGCGCTCGTAAACGACGCGCGCTAGTAGACGAACGGGCTGAGCCCCACTAGCAAGAAGATGATCGCCAAGTACGTGATGGAACCGTGGAACAACTGCATCGACACTCGTAGCGTTCCGGCTGAGTAGAAGTCCCCTGCTGCGTCAGCACCCTTGCTGTCTCGACGGATACTCGACCACAAGCGATAGGACTGAACGAGGAATGCGACTCCAACCAAACCTGCACCGATGCCGTACACCCAACCCACGGGCGCGACGAAAAGCAAAGCCAGTGAGGTCAGGACCATCAACCACGAGTACGCCACGATATGCCGAGCGACGCTGCGCGGTGGCTTCACCACCGGGAGCATCGGCACTCCAGCGGCTCGATAGTCCTCGCGGTACTTGATGGCCAGCGGCCAATAGTGCGGCGGCGTCCACCAGAAGACGATCATGAACAAGACCACCGGCGCCAGGCTCAGCGTTCCGGTTACGGCCGCCCACGCGATGAGAACCGGCATGCATCCGGCAGCGCCGCCCCACACGATGTTCTGATCCGTGCGCCGCTTCAGCAGCATGGTGTAGCCCACGGCGTATCCGACGATTGCGATCAAGGCAAGGAGGGCCGACAAGGGATTGGCCAGCACGGTCAGGACGGTGATGCTCAAGGCGCTCAACACGAGGCCTTGGATGAAGCCGGCTCTGATCGAGACATCGCCCATGACAGCTGGCCGGTGGGTGGTGCGCTCCATGACGGCGTCGATGTCCCGGTCGTACAGGCTATTGAATGTATTGGCTGCCCCCGCGGCGAACGCGCCGCCGACCAGAACGGCGATCGTCACCTGCCACGTCGGTAGACCCTCCGCGGCCAAGAACATGGTTGGAACCGCCGTGACCAAGAGCAGTTCGATGATCCGTGGCTTGGTGAGCGATACGTGCGCGCGAACCCGAGGACCGATCCCTGCGCTGATGCGCGTGGAGTTCGCGGTGCTGGCGTGAACCACCCGTGTCTCCTTGCGCTCGAGGTCCATGTTCCGCAAGGTCGTCGTGCGGAAACGCATTGCATAGGCAGCGTACAAGGCGTTGCTCGGGCCGCCGCCCTACGTTCGGCCAATAGGCTGCGGGGCATGTCCGCCACGCCCGTAGTAACCCGTTTTCCAGCCAGAGCCCAAGCTCGAAACGAGGAATCGAGCCAATCGCCTGCCAACGAGTGGTCTCCCAGCGACGAACAGGCCGTGGCGTACCTGCGAGCACTCGCGATGGACTCGGTCCAGCAGGTGGGCAATGGCCACCCGGGGACCGCGATGTCGTTGGCACCCGTCGCCTACCTGCTCTTCCGGGACTTCGTTCGCCACGACCCCGCGGATCCGAACTGGCTGGGCCGGGACAGATTCGTGATGAGCGCCGGGCACTCGAGTCTCACGCTGTACAGCCAGTTGCTGCTGTCCGGGCTGTTGGACCTCGATGATCTCCGTACTTTCCGCACCTGGGGATCTCGCACCCCGGGCCACCCCGAGTACGGACACACCCCGGGGGTTGAGACCACCACCGGTCCGCTCGGACAGGGTCTGGCTACGGCCGTGGGTATGGCGATGGCCGCCCGCTACGAGAGGGGCCTGCTCGATCCGACATGTCCGCCCGATCGCGAGAGCCCCTTCGACCACCGAATCTGGGTGATCGCCTCCGACGGCGACCTCGAGGAGGGCATCTCCGCCGAAGCCTCATCCCTAGCCGGTCGTCAGGAACTGGCCAATCTGTGCGTCATCTGGGACGACAACCGCATTTCCATCGAAGGTGACACCTCCATCGCATTCACCGAGGACGTGGCGGCCCGATATCGCGCCTATGGGTGGCATGTGCGGGAAGTACGGATGCTCGAGTCCGGCGATGTGGATGTCGCGGGGCTGGCGGCTGCACTGCGTGAGGCGCAGCAGACAACGCACGCGCCAACCTTCATTCGATTGCAAACCACCATCGCCTGGCCCGCGCCGAGTGCGCGCGGCACTGCCAAGTCGCACGGTGCTGCCTTGGGGGCCGATGAAGTCGCCGCTACCAAGCGTGAGTTGGGGCTCGATCCCGACCAACACTTCGAATTCGACGCACAGCTCCTCGATGCGATACGCATCGATCGCCGACGCAACGGAGATGTAGCCCGCGCGAAGTGGGAGGAGCAATTCGCAGCCTGGAAGAGCGCAAACCCCGAGGGCGCGACACTGCTCGAACGGCTCTTGACCGGTGAACCACCGCACGACGTCGCATTCGCCCTGCCCTCGTTCGAATCCGGGTCATCGGTCGCCACCCGCAAAGCGTCCGGCGACACCATCAGCGCGCTCGCGCAGGTCATGCCCGAACTCTGGGGTGGATCCTCGGACCTGGCGGAATCGAACAACACCAGCATCGGCGGTGCCGTTAGCTTCCTGCCCGAAACCTCCGAAACCTCCGCACCCGCCGGCCGCATCATTCACTTCGGAATCCGCGAACACGCGATGGGAGCGATCGTCAACGGCATCGCCCTCGACGGGTTGACCCGGCCCTTCGGAGGAACGTTCCTGGTGTTCAGCGACTACATGCGGGGTGCGGTGCGGTTGGCGGCATTGATGGGCGTCCCGAGCACTTTCGTCTGGACCCACGATTCGATCGGCCTGGGTGAGGACGGTCCCACCCACCAACCGATCGAGCACCTGTGGTCGTTGCGGGCGATCCCCGGGCTTGCGGTATGCCGACCTGCAGATGCCAGGGAGACCGCTGCTTCCTGGCTGGCCACGGTCCGCCAACGCGGGCCGGTCGGCATGATCCTCAGCAGGCAGAACCTTCCGGTACTCGACATCGACCAACATGAGGTCAACCAGGGCGTCGCGCGCGGTGCCTACCTGGTGAGAAAGGCTCCTGGTGCCCAGGCGCTGATCATTGCGACGGGTTCGGAAGTGTCTTTGGGCCTCGCCGCTGCTGAGAAACTCGCAGGCTCAGGGGTGGCCGTGAACGTCGTGAGCATGCCGTGCACGGAATGGTTCGACGCCCAAGAACAGGCGTACCGGGACTCGATCCTGGATCCGACCATCACCGCCCGCGTTGCGGTCGAGGCCGGTGCGACCCTGGGTTGGCACCGGTACGTGGGCGATCGCGGGCGCGTCATAGGCATCGATCACTTCGGCGCGAGTGCCGATGGCGCACGGCTGTTCGCCGAGTTCGGTGTCACATCGGATGCGATCGTCGCTGCGGTCCGTGAGGTCGTGGCATGACCCCTGCGGTGCTGAGCGAGCTCACCGCAGGTGGGGTGAGCCTGTGGTTGGACGACCTCGATCGCACGCGCTTGGAATCGGCTTCCGACCAATCCACCGTCGATCCACGCGGACTGCAGTACTTGATCCACAACCGAGCGATCCGCGGGGTCACCACCAACCCCACCATCTTCGATCGGGCCGTCGGTTCGGGCAGCGCTGCATACATGGAGCAGCTCGCGCAGCTCGGTCGCGATGGAATCGACGTCGACGACGCCATCACGGCCGTGACCACCGAAGATGTTCGAGCGGCGTGCGATGAGCTGCTTCCCATGTGGGACGCCACCGGTGGACTCGACGGACGGGTATCGATCGAGGTCGATCCTCGGCTCGCACACGACACCGATGCAACCATCGACCAGGCGCAGGTGTTGTGGGACATCGTGGATCGCCCTAACGCGATGATCAAGATCCCAGCAACCACATCCGGACTGCCGGCGATCTCCCAGGTACTCGCCCGGGGCATCAGCGTGAATGTGACGCTGATCTTCTCTGTCGATCGTTACCGAGAGGTCATGGCAGCGCACCTCTACGGCTTGCGACTCGCGCATGCGGCAGGCCTGGAGCTTTCTCGGATCGAGTCGGTGGCGTCCTTCTTCGTCAGCCGGGTGGATACCGCGGTCGATGCATTGCTTGATGCGATGAGCACACCTGAGGCTGCACGGCTTCGCGGCAGTGCCGCCATCGCGAACGCAACGATGGCATGGCATGCCTACGAGCAACACACCGGCGCAGACGACTGGCGACAACTCAGCGCAGCAGGGGCACGACCCCAGCGACCGCTGTGGGCGAGCACCGGAGTGAAGGATCCGGCCTACGATCCTGCGCGCTATGTCGTTGGGTTGGCTGCTCCCGGTTGCGTGAACACTGTGCCGGAGGCGACCTTGCATGCGGTGGCCGATTCCGCGACCTACCTCGGCGACACCATGAGCGGTCGGGCGCCAGAGGCGCAGCAGACCCTGCGGGATTTGCGCTCGTTGGGCGTCGACCTGAACGGGGTGTGCGCGGACCTGGAGGCCGCAGGCGTTGCCTCTTTCATCGATAGCTGGCTGGGGCTTCGCGAGACGGTTACCAGAGCCCTCGCGCGCTAGGCGCCTCGATCGATAGATGCCCGGCGACGGGCGCGGCTGTTATTTGCCGTGCAACCGGTCCAGCGCCTCCTGCAGGATGGCGGCACCGTCCTTGTCGGATCGACGTTCCTTGACGTAGGCGAGATGTGTCTTGTAGGGCTCGATCTTCGGGGGCGCGGGCGGGTTCTCCTGGTCGCGGCCGGCTGGGAGTCCACAGCGCGGGCAATCCCACTCCTCGGGAACCTCCGCGTCGGTGGCGAAACTCGGCCTTGACTCGTGCTTGTTGGAACACCAGAAGGAGATGTGGATTCGAGGTGCAGCCTCGCCGCGCTCGGCCTCGCCCATCGGACCGGCTCCCACGCGGCTACCTCGAATAGCACTACCACCTGCCATCTGCTGTCCTCCTTCTTGTCGGTCACCACCTCGCGGGGTGCCGAATCGGTGCCGAATCGGTGCCTATGGGCGCCGAATGCGAACTTTCAGGTACTGATGATCAATCCGACGGCAACGATGCTGGCTGCCCACACCAACCCGATACCCACCGTCAGGCGGTCCAAGTTCTTCTCAGCCACCGATGACCCGCCGATCGAAGATGAGACGCCTCCACCGAAGAGGTCGGACAATCCGCCGCCCTTGCCGCGGTGCAGAAGGATCAAGACGACCAGGAGCGCACTGGTGATGACCAGGAGCACGGCGAGGACGATCGTGAGGATGGTGATCATGAGGGGCCCAACGATACCCCGGGCCTATGCCGCGACTTCAGGGTGCAGGCGGTAACGCACGATCCCGATGAATTCATCGGCGTCCAAACTCGCTCCCCCCACCAGACAACCGTCGACGTCAGGTTGGGACATGATGCCGGCGACGTTGGTCGCCTTGACCGATCCGCCGTAGAGAATGCGCACCGACTTCGCGGTTGCCGCTCCCCTGGTTTCGGCGATGTCCGCTCGGATGGCAGCGCAGACCTCCTGGGCGTCCTGCCCGGTGGCTACCTCGCCGGTGCCGATCGCCCAGACAGGCTCATATGCGATGACCAGCCCGGCCACGTGGTCGTCGGCGATGCCATCCAAGGATCCGCGCACTTGATCTAGCACGTACGCCACGTGCTCGCCGGATTGTCGGATCTCCAGCCCCTCACCGACGCACACGATGGGCACGAGTTCATTCACCAGTGCCGCGGCGGCCTTGGCTGCCACGGTGGCGTCGTCCTCTCCGTGGTACTGGCGGCGTTCACTGTGACCTACGGCCACGTACGTGCAGCCCAGTTTGGCCAACATCGCTCCGGAGATCTCGCCGGTGTAAGCGCCCGATGCGTGTACGGAGATGTCCTGTGCGCCATAGGCGATGTCGTAATGATCACCCTCGATGAGCGTCTGCACGCTCCGAATATCGGTGAACGGCGGCAGTACCGCCACCTCGACAGCCTCGAGGTCCTGCTCACTCAACGCGAATGCGAGTTTCTGCACGAGTGCGATCGCCTCGAAGTGATTCAGATTCATCTTCCAGTTGCCAGCCATCAATGGCTTGCGATCACTCACGCTTCCTCCTCGAGAACTGCCAGACCTGGCAACTGCTTACCTTCCAAGAATTCCAAGCTGGCACCACCACCGGTGCTGATGTGATCGAACGCCGTCTCGTCGATTCCCAGCGTGCGGATGGCCGCAGCGGAATCACCACCACCGACAACCGTCATGGCCGACGACGACGCCATGGCGCCCGCGACAGCAACCGTCCCAGCAGCGAAAGGCGCCATCTCGAAGACACCCATCGGCCCGTTCCACACGACGGTTCCGGCGTCGGCGATCAACGCCGCGTATCGCTCGGCGGTCCGGGGACCGATGTCCAACCCCATCCAGCCGTCGGGAATCCGATCTGCGGACACGATCTCCACCTGAGCGTCCGCCGCGAAACGATCGGCCACCACCACGTCGGTCGGGAGCGCGACTTCGATGCCGCGCTCGGCCGCTTGGTCTAGAAATCCCTGGACGGTGGGAATCTGATCTTCCTCCAGAAGGGACGATCCGACCGAGTAACCCTGAGCCGCCAGGAACGTGAACGCCATGCCGCCGCCGATCAGCAACCGATCCACGCGTGGGATCAGGTTTCCGATCACTGCGAGCTTGTCGCTGACCTTCGAACCACCCAGTACCACCACGTAGGGGCGCGCCGGATCGCCGAGCAATTCAGCAAAGACGTGCGCTTCCTTATGTACGAGACGGCCGGCTGCGTTCGGCAACGCCCGAGCTAGGTCGGTCACCGAGGCTTGTTCGCGGTGGACCACGCCGAAGCCGTCGGACACGAAAACGTCGCCGAGGGAGGCAAGTTCGGCGGCCAGTGCTGATCGCTGCGCCGAGTCCTTGCTGGTCTCTCGCGCATCGAAACGGATGTTCTCCAGCAACACCACGCCGCCGGGCCCACAGCGTTCGAGCATGTCCCTGGCCTGCGGTATGTCCGAAGCGAGGTCGACCGGACTCCCGATGAACTCCGACAGGGCCCGTGCGACAGGAGCGAGACTCAACGCTGGATCGAAGGCACCCTTCGGTCGACCGAGATGGGCAAGGAGCAGCAGTCGAGCGCCCTGTTCTCGCAGGAACTCGATCGTGGGTAACGCGGCTTCAATGCGTCCAGCGTCCGTGATGATGCGTTCTCCGTGTTCGTCGTCTGTCAGTGGGACGTTGAAGTCCACGCGGACGATGACGACGGACCCGGCGACGGACAGGTCGTCCAGGGTCCGCATGCTCAGAGCTTCGAGCCCACGAGACCGACGAGGTCGACCAAGCGGTTGCTGTAACCCCACTCGTTGTCGTACCAACCGAGCACCTTGACCATGTTGCCGTTGGCATTGGTCATGCCGGCGTCGAAGATGCAGGAGGCGGGATCGGTGACGATGTCGGTCGAGACGATCGGATCCTCGGTGTACTGCAGGATGCCCTGGAGAGGGCCGTCGGCGGCTGCCTTGATCGCCGCGTTGATCTCCTCCTTGGTGGCCGGGGTCTTCAACTCGACGGTGAGGTCGGTTGCCGAACCCGTGGGTACCGGAACGCGCATGGCGTAGCCGTCCAACTTGCCCTTCAAGTGGGGCAGCACGAGCGCAATGGCCTTGGCCGCGCCTGTGCTCGTCGGAATCATGTTCACCGCAGCCGCACGTGCACGACGAAGGTCGCTGTGTGGGAAGTCCAGGATGCGCTGATCGTTGGTGTAAGCATGGATGGTCGTCATCAAGCCTCGCTCGATGCCGAAGGCATCATCGATCACCTTCGCCATGGGCGCCAAACAGTTGGTGGTGCATGAGGCATTGGAGATGATGACGTCCTTGGCGGGGTCGTAGTCGCCGTCGTTCACACCCATGACGATGGTGATGTCCTCGCCCTTCGCGGGAGCGGAGATGATGACCTTCTTGGCCCCAGCCGTCACATGCTTGCGGGCATCCTCTGCATCCGTGAAGAAACCGGTGGACTCGATCACGACGTCGGCGCCGACCTTGGCCCACGGGAGGGCGGCGGGGTCGCGCTCGGCGAAAACCGGGATCACCGTGCCATCCACCGTGATCTGACCATCTCCGGCCTCGACGGGAACCCCGATGCGACCGAGGATGGAGTCGTACTTCAGCAGATGCGCGAGGGTCTTGGTGTCGGTGAGGTCGTTGATGCCCACCACCTGGACATCGGCCCCGCTGGCCAAGAGAGCGCGGAAGAAATTCCGTCCGATACGTCCGAATCCGTTGATGCCGACCCTGATGGTCACGACTGTCTCCTCGAGTTGAATTGGGCCCTGCGGTGGGAGTCACCTCCACCGACAACGCTTACATCTTAGTGATCCGCGTTACGTTCAGATGACGCGGATCGTGACGGTGACACGTCAGTCGTCGGTCAGATCTGTCGTCGGTCAGATCTGTTGTCGGTCACATTCGCCGCAGCTCAGATCAGTCATCTGCGAGATCGGCGTCGACCAAGGCCGCCTCGGTGTCCGGAATGCCGAGTTCGGCCGCCCGCTTGTCGGCCAATGCAAGAAGGCGTCTGATCCGACCGGCGATCGCGTCCTTGGTCATCGGCGGATCGGCCAATGCGCCGAGCTCCTCGAGGCTCGCCTGCTGGTTGTCCATCCGCAGCCGCCCGGCAACTACCAGGTGATCGGGTACGTCCTCGCCCAAGATCTCCAGCGCCCGCCCCACGCGCGCACTGGCAGCCACCGCGGCCCGCGCGGAGCGACGAAGATTGGCGTCGTCGAAGTTTGCCAGCCGGTTGGCGGTCGCCCGAACCTCGCGCCGCATGCGCCGCTCCTCCCACGCAAGCACCGACTCGTGTGCGCCCATGCGGGTCAGCAGCGCGCCGATGGCATCCCCGTCGCGGATCACCACCCGATCCACGCCACGGACCTCGCGAGATTTCGCGGCGATGCCCAATCGGCGTGCGGCCCCGACGAGGGCGAGCGCGGCCTCCGGGCCAGGAGCGGTCACCTCCAACGACGACGAACGGCCCGGCTCGGTCAACGATCCGTGGGCGAGGAAGGCTCCTCGCCAGGCCGCTTCACAGTCGCACAGCCCGCCGGCGACGATGGCCGGCGGAAGTCCGCGGACGGGGCGACCGCTGGCATCGACGATGCCGGTCTGTTTGGCGAGGGCCTCTCCCCCCGCGCTCACCCTGACGAGATATCGGGTTCCCTTGCGGATGCCGGTGCCCTGCACCATGGCGACCTCGCTGTCGTGGCCATAGACGTCGAAGATGTCCTTGCGCAGGCGACGCGCGATGGCACCCGCATCGACCTCCACCTCGATGACGATGGACCCGCCGACGATATGCAGTGCTCCGCCGAACCGGAGCAAAGTGGAAACCTCCGCCTTGCGGCAGCAGGTCTTGGTCACTTCGACCCGACTCAACTCGTCTTTGACTGCGGCGGTCATCGCCATAGTGGCCGTTCCTCCCGTCATCCGGCGAGAACCGTATCGAAGACGCGCGCCAGCTTGCCGGGGTCGTGCCGATCCCCTTTTCCTGCCACCTCGGATTCGATGACTTCCGCATCCCACCCGCGGCACGCCGCGACCAGGTTTGCACGAGCCTTTCCGCTGCCCATATGACGGCTATCGGCGATGACAACGTCGAAACGCATCTTCGGTGCAAGGCCGGTGATCGCATCGATGTGCTCTGCCGGCGAGAAGTCTTCGGTCTCACCCTCCTGCGGATCGAGATTGAGGACCAGGATCCGGCGTCCCGGGGCCGATTCCACATGCTCGCCCTGCGTCGGCATGAGCAGGTGCGGCATCAGCGATGTGAACCACGAGCCGGGACCCAACACGATGGCGTCGGCGTCGTCGATCGCCTGCAGCGCCTGGATACACGGACGCGCACCCGCCGGCTCGATACGCACGCTTTCGACCCGTCCCGGCGTGGTGGCGATCTCCACTTGTCCGCGAACCTCGATGAGTTCATCGGGTCTGGATTCCTCGTGCCCACGGATGCCGGCGACGATCTCCAAGGGGTCCACACTGCAGGGCAGTACCTGACCGACCGCACCCACCAGCGAACCCAGTTCCTGCAAACCAGCCACGGCATCCGAACTGTTCTCCCACAGTGCCGCCATCAGGAGATTCCCCACCGCGTGACCGGCGAGTTCGCCTTCACCGCCGAATCTGTACTGCAGGACGTCTGCCCAGGCCCGAGAGGCGACGTCGTTCCCGCACAGCGCCGCAACCGCCATCCGCAGGTCACCGGGAGGCAGGATGCCGAACTCGCGGCGCAGTCGACCGCTCGATCCACCATCGTCGGCCACCCCGACCACGGCTGTTACTCGATCGGTCACCTGGCGCAGGGCTTGCAACGTCACGGAGAGCCCATGACCACCCCCGAGGGCAACGACCTTCGGGGCGGGCGAGATGTTGTTCACTGTCGCCACGCCCTATTCCTTGCCGATGTCCCGATGCTCGACACCTACGACCACATTCGGCGCCTCGAGGTTGCGCGCCAACACTTCGGTGAGCGCGACGCTGCGGTGCTTGCCACCCGTGCACCCCACCGCGACCGTCACGAAGCGCTTACCTTCACGTAGATATCCGTCGCGGGTGGTGCGCACCAGAGCACCCAGGTGGTCGAGGAATTCCTGCGCGCCTTCGGCCTCGAGGACGGCATTCGCAACCTCGGGATCTTGTCCGGTGCGATCGCGTAACCGCTCATCCCAATAGGGGTTGGGGAGGAACCGAGCATCGGCCACCATGTCTGCGTCCACCGGGATTCCGTGCTTGAACCCGAAGGACATCACCGTGACGTGAAGTCTTTCATCAGGATCGGCGAATGCTGCATCGATGGCACGCCTCAATTCATGCACGTTCAGCGAAGTTGTATCGATGACCAGATCGGCCTGGGAACGCAGGTCACCGAGGACTAGGCGCTCCTTGCGGAGGCCATCGAGGATGCGCGCGCCCTCTTGCAGGGGGTGCGGTCGGCGTGATGATTCGAAGCGACGTACCAACGATTCCTCGGAGGCCTCCAGAAATAGCACTCGAAGGTTCACACCGGAATCCCGCAGTCCGGACATCGCTTCGGCCAACTGAGGGAAGAACGAACCGCCGCGCGCATCGACAACTACGGCTACGCGCTGTACATCCGGATTGTCTTCGGCTACCTCGATAGCCGCGCCGAGCAGCATCGGGGGGATGTTGTCGATCACGAACCATCCGGCGTCTTCGAGTGCCCGGGCAGCGGTGGAACGGCCCGCTCCGGACATCCCGGTCACGAGCAGCACATTGAACGTATCGGATGTGGGATTCGCGGATCCGGAGTGCGCGGATCGATTACTCATGCCCGCCTCCTGAATCCTGCACTTGGTCGCCCGCCCGGGCTGCATCCGACGCTAGTGCCTGCACGATGGCCTGCGCCAAAGTAGGACCGATTCCGGGCACGGACTGCAATTGCGCGTCAGTTGCCTCACGAATCGCCCTCACCGATCCGAAGTGCCGGACCAGTGCCTTCGCCTTGATCTCGCCCAGACCGGGGATGTCGTCTAGGGCGCTGCGCCGCTGGCGCTTGCCGCGACGCTTTCGGTGGAATGCGATCGCCGTGCGATGGGCTTCATCACGCACCCGCTGCAACAGGTACAAGGCTTCACTCGTTCGCGGCAGGATGATGGGGTCGGTCGACTCCGGCGACCACACTTCCTCCAACCGCTTGGCCAAGCCCACGACCGGGATGTCTCCGGCACCGACCTCCGTCAATGCCTGCTGGGCAGCGGCGACCTGCGGCGCTCCCCCGTCGATCACCAGCAAACCGGGGGGATAGGCGAAAGTTCGAGACTTGGCGTCGTGGTCGCTCGCGCCCCCATCACAGTCCGCGCTTCCTTGAGCGCTCGCACTGTGTGCGAACCGCCGCTCCACCACCTCGCGGACCGATGCGAGGTCGTCGGCTTTCGGCGTCTTGATGATGAAACTCCGGTAATCGCCCTTCCTGGGCAATCCATCCTCGAAGACCACCAAGGACGCCACGGTGTCCGTGCCCTGAAGCGTCGAGATGTCGATGCACTCGATGCGCAAGGGTGCTTCGGTGAGGTCCAGATAACTCTGGAGTTCGGCGAGGGCCTCACTGCGTGCGGTCAGGTCACTCGAGCGCTTGAATCGATGGCGCATGAGGGCCTCTTGGGCATTGGCGCTCGCAGTTTCCAGCAATGCTCGTTTGTCACCTCGCTGCGGTACCCGGATGTCCACCGGCCCACCCCGACGTTCGGTCAGCCACGCGGCCAGGGACGCTCGGTCCTGGGGATCGGCGGACACCAGAACCTCTCTGGGTGGGCACGCGCTATCGATCTCGATTCCCTCGCGCCCGGCGTAGAGGCGTTGCAAGACCCGCTCCACGTAACCACCGAGCGCAATATCCTCGGCCTTCTCGACGATGAAGCTACGTTCGCCGGTGAGTCGGCCGGAGCGAACATGGAACACCTGGACTCCGATTTCCAGAACATCGTCGTGCAGCGCGATGACATCTGCGTCGGTTCCGTCGTCGAACACGACCGTGTTGCGCTCCATGGCTCGCTTGAGGGCTCCGAGTCGATCCCGAAGTCGAGCGGCCTCTTCGTACTCCTGCCGTTCAGCTGCCTCGGCCATCGCAGATTCGAGTTGGCTAACGAAGGGCTTCGTGTTCCCGGATAGGAATTTGCACATGTCGTCGACTCGCTCGCGGTAGCCATCACGATCAATGCGCCCGACACACGGTGCGCTGCATTTGTCGATGTAGCCGAGCAGACACGGTCGCCCCAACTGCTCGGCGCGCCTGAACACTCCGTCACGACAGGTGCGAACGCCGAACACCTTGGACAGTTCATCGAGGGTTTCCCGGATAGCCCACGCATGTGCGTAAGGACCGAAGTACCGCGTGCCCTTGCGTCGAGGTTCCCGAACCACCGCCGCCCGCGGAAAGTCTTCCCCCACCGTCACCGCCAGATACGGGTAGGACTTGTCGTCGCGGTACTTGACGTTGAAGCGAGGATCGAACTCCTTGATCCAGGTGAATTCCAGGGCCAGCGCTTCGACTTCATTGGCGACCACCACCCAGTCCACCGACGTTGCGGCGGTGAGCATCGACTGGGTGCGCGGGTGCAAGGAGGCGAAGTCGGCGAAATACGAATTCAGGCGCGAGCGCAAGGATCTAGCTTTGCCGACATATACGACGCGACCATGCTCATCTCGGAACCGGTAGACACCGGGAGAGGTCGGAATGGACCCCGACGGGGGCCGATAGTCGGTGGGATCGCTCATCGCGGGCAACCTAGCCCAGCACGGCTAGCCCAGGAATACCGAATCCTCCTGCACCCGGATGGTCACCGGCGGCAATCCCGTATTGGCCGGACCAGCGAGAACGGCACCGTCCTGGGCGGAGAAGAGCGAACCGTGGCACGGGCACAAGATCTCGTTGGCTTCGACCGACGACATCAAACAGCCTTGGTGGGGACACACGGCGCTGAACGCCTTGATCTCACCCTCGGCGGGCTGAACCACCACCACGGGTGGCTCGGAGATCACCACTCCACCTTCGACCGGAACCTCGGAGACGGAGACGAGAACCTCACCCTGATCGGCCTGCACTTCGGCGTCGCCGATCTCCTCCGCGATCTCCGCTTCTTCCGCAGTGGCATCGCTCGCCTCCGGGGTCGCGGATTCGCCTCCTCCGCACGCGACGAGGACGCCACCCACGGCAACAACGCCCCCTGCGGCCAGAAGCGACCGTCGGGGAACCTGCACAACATCGGGCATACGAGATTCGCTCATGGCTGGCACAGTACGTCAGCCGCCAGCGCGTCGCGACTTGGCGCGCTTGCTCGATCCCTCTCCTGCATCGCGGTTCGAGGCGGCGAGTCCGAGAAGCGGACGCAGGAAAGCCCCGGTATGGCTCTCGGCCACCTCCGCCACCTCCTCGGGGGTTCCGGTGGCCACGATGGTGCCTCCTCCGGACCCGCCCTCGGGTCCCAGATCGATCACAAAGTCGGCCGACTTCACCACGTCGAGGTTGTGCTCGATCACGATCACCGTGTTGCCCTTGTCCACGAGGGACTGCAGAACATCGAGCAGCTTGCGGATGTCCTCGAAGTGCAGACCCGTTGTCGGTTCGTCGAGGACGTAGACGGTCCGACCGGTCGATCGCTTTTGCAGTTCACTTGCCAATTTGACGCGCTGGGCCTCGCCGCCGGACAGGGTAGGTGCTGATTGACCCATGCGCACGTATCCCAGGCCCACATCCGCGAGCGTGGCCAGGTGTCGGGCGATCGCCGGAACCGCGGCGAAGAAGTCCAGGGCCTCTTCGATCGGCATGTCGAGGACCTCGGCGATCGTCTTGCCCTTGTAGTGGACCTCGAGCGTCTCGCGGTTGTATCGCGCACCGTGACACACCTCGCAGGGCACGTACACATCGGGAAGGAAGTTCATCTCGATCTTGATGGTGCCGTCGCCGGAGCAGGCCTCACACCGCCCGCCCTTCACATTGAAGGAGAAACGACCCGGCTGGTAACCGCGCACCTTCGCCTCAGGTGTGGCAGCGAACAACTTACGGATGTGATCGAAAACGCCCGTGTAGGTGGCCGGGTTACTTCGGGGCGTACGACCGATGGGGCTTTGGTCGACATGCACCACCTTGTCGATCTCGTCGATGCCTTTGACGCTCGTGTGCTTGCCCGGAACCACCCGCGCACCATTGAGATCACGTGCGAGGACGGCGTACAGGATGTCGTTGACCAACGTGGACTTACCCGATCCACTCACGCCCGTCACGCACACGAAGTTGCCGAGCGGGAACGTGGCGGTCACGCTCTTCAGGTTGTGCTCGCGGGCCCCGGTCACCGTGACCCAGCCTCGATCTCGAGGTCGCCGCACCGCCGGGACCGCGATGGACCGTCGCCCGGACAGGTACTGCCCCGTCATCGAATCCGGTGAAGC
>CAZQRR010000019.1:0-16993 GCA_964595675.1 uncultured Rubrivirga sp.
TCTCGGGGGTGTTGAAGTAGGCCTTGGGGTACCAGCGCTTGGCGAGTTCCTTGATCGAGGAGACGTCCACGAGCCGGTAGTGCAGGTGGGCGTCCAGTTCCGGCATGTAGTTGGCGATGAACATGCGATCCACGTACACGCTCGATCCGGCCAGCGGTGCCTTGCGCGCCTCGGGGACGTGCGACGTGATGTAGTCCAGAACGCGGGTCTGGGCGTCGGCGAGCGTGGTGCCGTTCGGGATCTCATGAATGAGCCCGGAATCGTTGTGCATCTTCACCACTACCTCGTCCATCGCGGCGAGGGGGGCGTCGTCGGGCTTGATCACGATGGTGATGCCGTCATCGATCTCGGTGAGGTCGGGTTCGGTGACGATGCAGGCGATCTCGACGATCTGGTCCTTTTGCGGGTTCAACCCGGTCATCTCGCAGTCGATCCACACCAGGCGTGAACCTTGAATCTCCTCTTTCGCATCAGCCACCCGTCAACCCTAGACGGACGATGAGAGTCGTCGTTCGTCGCGTCAGCCGCCGGCTAGTCGCCGAGCCAGCGAACCAGATCGGATTCGGTGACGATGCCGACTAGTCGACCGTCTCCCTCGACGACGGGGACCGCTTCGCTCGTGGCGCGCGCCATGAGGGAAGCAGCGGCCCTCGGATCGGAGTCGGGACTGATCACAGCAACGGGAACGCGCGCGAGCACGTCCGAAACCAGTTTGGAGGACAGGTGCTCGGCGGTGGCGGGAACTTCAGCGAGGATGTTGCGATCACTGAGCACACCCATGGTTTGCCCGAATCGATCGATGACCACTAGGTGACGAAGACCGGAGACGAACAGCAGTTGCCATGCGTCCCACAGCGTCTCGTCGGTCTCGACGGTCAGAACGGGTTGGGACATGATGTCGCGCACCAGGACGTGGCCGGGTGTCGATGCGGTTGCAGTCATCGTCCCTAACTCCTTGCGTGACCGGGAAGGGGAACGACGAGAACGGGGATGTCCACCTTGTGGAGGACCGTGTTGCTGACCGAGCCGAGCACCGCAGACAGGAACTGCCCGCGTCCGCGCGTACCGACAACAAGCAGTGCGGCATCGATGGATTGATCGATGAGTGCCGTGGCTGCACCACCTCGCACCAGGTGTTCGCGGACCACAACGTCGGGGTATTTGTCGCGATGACCTGCAAGAACCTCCGCGGATAGGCGCACTTCATCTTCGGCGACTTCGGCGATGGGTAGCGCCACCGATCCTTGTGGCATCTCGATGAGGTCGTACGCGGGAATGTCCCACGCGTGGACCACGGTGAGCCCGAGTCCGTGGAAACTCGCGAACTCAAAGGCAGCCCCCAGCGCCGCATCTGAGTTCGGTGAGCCGTCGATGCCCACCACCACGTTGGTTGCGTCGGCGCGGGGCTGACCCCGAAGCACCACGACGGGACATTCGGCCGCCGCAGCCACTTGCGAACCGACTGAACCCAGAACCAGACCGGCGAATCCACCGGTGCCGCGCGATCCCAGCACGATCAGGTGGGCCCCCTTCGACGCCTCGACGAGCAATCCGCCGGGGCTGGCGATATCCACGACGACGTCGATGTCCTCACCGGGGAGTTGCTTGGCGAGAGACGTGAGGATCTCCACGGCTTCAACGCGCAGCGCATCCAGGTAATCGATTGCGGGCGGGACACCCAATCCACCGATCGTTGCGGGGGGAAGAATGGCGGTCGTCAGCGTCAGGCCGCGACCTCTCGTCACCGCTTCCTGCGCCGCCCACTGGGCAGCGGCATGTGCGGACTGTGATGCATCGACACCGGCGACGATGCGCCCGGACCACTTGTCATCGCGCTCGTCTGCCATACCTGCCAGCATCCAGTGTGGGGAGGTTCCTTGCCACAGCAGTGCGACCTAGCCAGTAGGGACTTTGGTCCCGAGTTTGCCGTGCTACTCCAGACCTCCCTGGAACAGCAGCCGGAACATTGTGGGGCCTTCCACCACCAGCCACAGCACGATCACGCCGATCGCGGCGTAGCGGACGATCAACCATGGCCGCCGCGCCTCGGGAGTGGGCGCGTTCTCCGCTCGGTACCAGGCCACGAGCAGCACCACCCCTGCCACCACGGCCGCCAGGCTCAGCCAGTCCATGCGAGCGGCCTCCGTCGGCTAGTCGAATGCGCTGCCCGAGGCAATCCAGGCCGCGCTGGTGAATAGGTAGAGCAGTGTGACGATACCCACGGTGTTCCACACGATCGCCTCGGATCCGCGAACGCCCCTGATGACCTTCCAGAAGGCAATCACGCAGAAGACCGCCGCCACGATCGCCCCCTGGACGGGCAGGACTTCGGGCATGCCGTCCCACATGCGGACCCCTCCCCTTGAGGACTCGCGCTCCGAGCGCTGCCGACGTACGGTCAGCAGGTGACCACATTCGCACCCACTTCGCCACCGGACCTGCCCCCTACGAGGGGGGACCTGCTGGCCAGCGGCTACGTCCCGCGTTCGATCAAGGCCGAGATGGCCGAGAACCTGCTCGGTCGGCTGCGCGACGGAGTGCCTACTTTGCCGGGGATCGTCGGGTTCGAGGACACGGTCGGTCCGCAGGTGGAGCGGGCGCTGCTGGCCGGGCATGACTTCGTCCTCCTTGGTGAGCGTGGGCAAGGCAAGACACGGCTGATCCGCTCTCTGATCGGGTTGCTCGATGAGTGGATGCCGTACGTCGAGGGATGCGAAATCAACGACGAAGCCACCGCCCCGGTGTGTGCCCGTTGCCGCCGGCTTGCCGACGAACTCGGTGATGGGTTGCCGATCGCCTGGAAGCACCGCAGTGAGCGGTACGGGGAGAAGCTCGCCACGCCAGACACATCTGTGGGTGATCTGGTGGGCGACATCGATCCGGTGAAGGTCGCAGAAGGCCGCAGCCTCGGTGATCCGGAGACCATCCACTTCGGACTCGTCCCACGCACCAACCGCGGCATCTTCGCGATCAACGAACTACCCGACCTCGTCGAACGCATCCAGGTCGCACTCCTCAACGTCCTTGAAGAACGCGACATCCAGGTCCGCGGCTACAACCTGCGTCTGCCGTTGGACATGCTCGTTGTTGCCAGCGCCAACCCCGAGGACTACACCAACCGCGGTCGCATCATCACCCCGCTGAAAGACCGCTTCGGTGCGGAGATCCGTACGCACTATCCGCTGGAGTTGGAACTCGAGGTGCAATTGATCGAACAGGAGGCCGATATCCACGCGGTGATTCCCCGCCACCTGCTCGACGTGGTGGCGCGCTTCACGCGAGCCGTGCGCGAATCATCGGCCATCGACCAGCGCAGTGGCGTTTCGGCGCGTTTCTCGATCGCCTGCGTGGAGGAACTCTCCGGTGCAGCGTTACGGCGGTCCGCAATCGCCGGTGATGACGAACCGGTTGCACGGGTGGGCGACCTGGTGGACATCGTTCCCTCGCTGCGCGGCAAGGTCGAATTCGACGTCACCGAAGAGGGTTACGAGGACGAGACTCTCGTGTTGCTCGCCCGGCAGGCCACCGCGGACTCTTGGCGCGCCATCCTCGGCGGTCAGCAAGCGCGGCCGTTCCTCACGCACCTGGTCGAGTGGTTCGACCAGGGCAACACGCTCGAGACATCCGATGTAATGAGTTCGCGCGCGATCTTGAAGGCGATCGGCCCGATGGAAGGACTCGGCGCGGTCGTCTCCACCGCCGAGCCGGGGATGGCCGAATCACCCGGCCTGGCCGCTTCGGTGATCGAGTTTGCCGCTGAGGGCCTGTGGTTGACGCGTCGTATCGACAAGGACGACGACGGCGAGACCGTCACGTACACCAGCAACGTCGCATTCGAGGACGAATTCGAACAAGATGACGAAGAATGAGTGCTCGCCGGCCCTATCGCCGCGGCCGCGGTAGCCGTTACGGCGCCTTCCGGGGCGGACCTGATCCGCTCGCAGCACGGGTCGATGCCGGTGCGGGGGTCGACGAAATCGGCAAGCGCATCCTCGAAGGGCAGTCGGTGCGCGATGCTCTGCGTGATGTCTTGCGTTCGGGTAGTCAGGGCAGACGAGGTCTCTCGCAAATGTCCCGGGAACTGCGCAAGCGACACAAGGAACTGAGCAAGTCCGGCCGGATGGATGGACTGATGAGCGACCTGCGCGAAATGCTGCAGCAGGCACTCGATGCCGAACGCCGCGAGTTGTTTCCCGACCCATCCGATGACGCGCGCTTCGCTGAGGCGGTGCTCGACGCCCTTCCCGAGGACGTCCCGCGCGCCATGCAGGAACTGAACAGCTATCCGTGGCGTTCGGACGAAGCCCGCGACATCTTCGAGCAGATGAAGGATCGCCTGCGCCGCGATGTGATCGACCAGCAGTTCGCAGGTTTGACGCAGTCCGTGGAGAACATGTCCGACCCGGCCACGCAGGCCGCGATGACCGAGATGATGAACGACCTCAACGATCTGCTCGACAAACATCGCCAGGGCGAAGCGACCGATCAGGACTATCAGGATTTCCTGGACAAGCATCGGGACTTCTTCCCGAATGCGCCGGAAACCCTCGAGGAGTTCATCGACGAGATGGCCCGGCAATCCGCGGCGATGCAGCGGATGCTCGAATCCATGACTCCCGAACAGCGCGCAGAACTCGCCGAGGCAATGCAGCAGGCGCTGTCCGATATGGGCTTGCAGGAGCAGATGGCGCGCTTACAGGACAACCTGCAGGCGCTTCGCCCGGAGTTCGGTCGCGGTCGCGGTCCGGGACTCACGGGGGAGAAAGCCCTCGGACTGCCCGATGCCACGCGCGCACTGGCCGAAATGGCCGACCTGGAGGCTCTCAATTCCCAGTTGGGCGACGCAGATGCCATGACCGATCTCGATCAGATCGATGCCGAGGCACTTGAGCGCACACTCGGACGATCCGCACGCGATGACCTCGAAGCGATGCAACAGATGCAACGCGAACTGGAAACCCAGGGCTTCCTCACCGGGGAAGGGGACTCCCTGCGGCTGAGCCCCAAGGCGATCCGGCGCATCGGGCGCACCGCGTTGCGCGAGGTCTTCGACCAGATCGAGGGTCACGATCGCGGCGACCATGGCATGCACCGCACGGGAGCTGCGGGGGAGCCCACCGGAACCCACCGCGGATGGCGGTTCGGGGACGAGGAGTCCATCGACGTGGTGCGCACCGTCCAGAACGCAACGCGCCGGCGCGTCGCACTCGGCGGTGGCGCAGCCTTGGATCCCGAGGACTTCGAAATCTCCGAAACCGAGACCGTCACCCGGGCCGCAGTTGCTCTCCTGGTCGATCAGTCCTTCTCGATGGTGATGAACGACACCTGGAGCGCCGCCAAGACCATGGCCCTCGCGCTGCACTCACTCGCCGCCACCAGTTATCCCCTCGACGCGCTCCAGGTGATCGGCTTTGCGAACATGGCGCGGGTCATCGACCCGATGGACATCCCCGACCTCGAAGCTAGCCAGATTCAGGGCACCAACCTGCAACACGCACTCATGCTTGCCGGCAGATTCTTGGACAAGCACCCGGGATCGCAGCGCATCGTCATGGTGGTGACAGATGGTGAGCCCACCGCGCACCTGAGCCCGGACGGTGGCTGGTGGTTCGACTGGCCGCCCACACGCGAGACCATCACCGAAACCGTTGCGCAGGTGGATGCGATGACCAAGCGTAAGGTCGCCATCTCGTGGTTCCGACTAGGGGACGAGCCGCGGCTCGCGCGTTTCCTGGACGAGATGGCCCGGCGGAACGGCGGCAAGGTGCTCGCACCCGCGACGGATCGCCTCGGTGACTACGTGATCAGCGACTACGTGCGCACCAGACGGCACGCATGACTACTCAGACCTGGCCGAAAGCAGTTTTTCACGTCAAGTGTTCGACGAGGAACGCGAAACGTGCATCCCACGCGCGTTTGGCAAGCGAGGAGTCGAACGCGAAATAGTCGAAGCCGTGGGGTGCGCCATTCCAGATATGGCCTTCGACCTCTACGCCATCGGCGATCATCTTCTTGGCGTACGCAATGTCCTCGTCGTGGAAGATGTCGAGCGTCCCGGTGTCGATGTAGGTGGGCGGTAGGCCGCTGAGATCGGTTGCCCGCGATGGAGCGGCGTAGATGGGAACGTCAGCGCGATCGGGCAGTCCGGACAGGTAAGCATCCCAACCCGTCTCGTTGTCCACGTAAGTCCAGATCTGGAATTGCTTGGGGAACCGCCGGTCGGGAACCACATTGCGATCGTCAAGCATCGGATACACGAGCATCTGACAGGCGAGCGGCAACTGCTCGGTGTCGCGGTTCTTCAGAACCGTTCCGGCGGTGAGTCCACCGCCCGCGCTATCGCCGCCCACGCCGATGCGCGCGGCGTCCCAACCTTCCTTGTCGGCACTGGCGTGCATCCAGGCGAGGGCGGTGAGGGCGTCGTCGATTTGTGCTGGGTACGGCGATTCAGGAGCCAACGGGTAGTCCACCGACACGATGGGTAGACCGGTATTGGTGCAATAGTGCATGCAGCGTTCGTCGTAGTCCTCGATGGAGCTGACGATCATGCCGCCGCCGTGAACGTAGAGCAGAGCGCCGCGCGCGGTGCTGCCGATCTTTCGATAGATGCGTACGCGCAATTCGGAACCGTCCGGACGCGGAATGCGATGATCCTTGATCGTGACGTCGCTCGCCTTGCCGAAGCGGCCCCCGAGGTCCGCGTTCAACGACTCCGACATCCGACGCCGGCACTCGATGTCGCCTAGGCCACACGGCTTGGCCTTGATCGCCGAGGGGAGTTGGCGCAGCAGAGCGCGCAGCACTCCGGCGTCGACGTTCCCGAACAAGGTCACGGCGCGACGCTATCGCTAGCACCGTGCCTCGTCAGGGAACCTACGGATTTGCGGGCCCCCTGCGGCCCCGGTTACGGTCAAGGGCATGCACAAGGCGTTCGGGTCCATGGTTGTGGCCGTGACCTTGGGTGCGTCGTTACTCGTAGCTCCTCAGGCCTCGGCCGAGGGAGTTCTTGTTCCCCCGGAGGTAACGGGCGCGCTTGCGAACTCCGCCACCGATGCTCAGGTGGCGGCTACGGCGTGGGCTTCCTGGGCGGCCACCGTTCCGATGAAGTACGTGCGCAACGGTAAGCGTCCGAAGACCCGATCCTCGTGCGCGATCGATGCAGCCGGTGTGGCCGACTGCAACGACTTCGCCCAGGTGATCGGGCGGGGTAATCGCAATATGGGGATGAAGAAGATCTCGGAGATCATCACCGCTGGTAACCGCCAGTACTTCCGTGATCCACCGCTCAAGCAGTGGACGGCCACCCGCACGAGTAGCAATCCCAATCCGATCACCGGTATCGCAGCGCGGGTCGGCTACAACCCGTGGTTGCCGTGGACCGATCAAGCCTCGGATATCGCCACGCAGGCTTTGGAGAACGGAACGCTCGAGATCAGTGCGACGAATCCATCTCCGCGCGCTACCCAAGCGGCGCGCACGGTTGCGCGCATCGCTGCCAATGGACTCGAGGCGACTTTGTTGGAGTACGACTCCCGAGGACGGGTCACCGACACCACGCGCATCACCATCATGCAGGTGCCGGCAATCTCCGTGCCGAGAGCGCGCTGACACTAACCTTCGCTCGTGGCGCGCGCGAGCACATGGTCGATCCTGGCCATCTTGTCCTTCGCGTTAGCGCTGATCTCCCTCGACAACACGATCGTCAACGTTGCGCTGCCGAGCCTTCAGGAGGAACTCGGCGCTTCGACCGCTCAGTTGCAGTGGGTGGTCGACGCGTACTCCGTGCTTTTCGCCGGAACCTTGCTGTTCGCCGGCAGCCTGGGGGATCGCTTCGGGCGCAAGCGCATCCTGATCATCGGTTTGGTCATCTTCGGCCTCGGATCGCTGGCCGCCGGTGCGGCTCCGAACGCCGAAACATTGATCGCCTGCCGAGCCCTGATGGGCATCGGTGGTGCATTCATCATGCCCTCGACATTGTCGATCCTGGTTCAAACCTTCACCATTCCCAGGGAACGCGCCCAGGCGATCGGTATCTGGGCTGCCGTTGCCGGCGTGGGTGTTGCAGTGGGGCCGATCGTCGGCGGAGCCCTCCTCGAGCACTTTTCCTGGCATGCGGTGTTCCTGGTCAACCCACCGCTCGTGCTGATCGTGCTCATCCTGGCTGCGAGCTTCATCCCTGAATCACTCGATGCGAGCAAACCCATCCTGGACCTCAAGGGCGCGGCTCTGGTGTCTGTGGGACTCATCGCCCTTGTCACGTTCATCGTCGAAGTGCCCGACGGTGGGTTGACCGCGGTCACCGTGGGCATAGGCATCGCGGCCGCGCTGCTGCTGACTGCCTTCGTGTGGTGGGAGAAGCGCGCGCCCAGACCGCTGCTACCGATGACTTTGTTCACCGATCGGGTTTTCACCGTGGCGGTGGTCATGGTGGGTCTGGTCTATTTCGCGCTGATGGGTGCGCTGTTCTTCCTACCCCAGTTCCTGCAACTCGTCCAAGGACTCACGCCCCTGCAGTCGGGGATCGGCATGCTGCCCGGCGCCGGTGGATTGCTGCTCGCGTCGTTGCTGAGTCCTGGACTCGCGGAGCGATTCGGCACCCGGCGCATGGTGGTTACCGGCGTTCTCCTCGTTGCCCTCGGTCTGATCTCCATGTCCTTGGTCGAACCCATGACGAACTACCCGTACGTGGGCCTGGCACTCGGGTTGACTGGAATCGGTATGGGCCTGACGCTCCCGCAAGCAACCAACGCAGTTCTCTCGCGCGTTCCCAAGGAACGTTCGGGCATGGGTGCAGCAGTGAACGACGCCGTCACCGAATTGGGCGGGTCCTTCGGCGTCGCCATCCTCGGTGGCGTATTGGCGTACTTCTATAGATCGCGCATCGATGGGGTGATCGCTACTGCTGGAGAGTCGGCGTCGTCGGTGCCAGCCGAGGTGATCGAGACCGTTCGCGAATCACTTGCGTCGGCCGTGGTGTTGATCCAGCAACTGCCGGCAGACGTGGCCGAGCCAGCACGCGACGTCGTGGGAGCGGCCTTCGTTTCGGGAATGGGATGGGCGTTGACCGTCGGGGCGGCCGTCACACTCCTCGGCGCACTGCTTGCGCTCCGCTACTTCCCACGTCAGATGGAACGGGTCGAGGAGTAGACGCATCGCGCGCGCACCGCGCGAAGGAGAGCCTTCATCGATCGGCTACCCCTTTCCGCCCGGGCGCAGGTGCCAGCACACCACGGCGGCAGCCGCTGCCACATTCAGGGAATCCACGCCCCTCATCATGGGAATGCGGACGGTCACGTCCGCTTGGTCGATCGCTCGGGCGGAAAGGCCATCCCCTTCGGTGCCGAGGATCAGTGCGACTTTCTCCGGAGGGTCGAAGCGATCGAGATTCACAGCGTCCGCATCGGGCGTCATCGCAGCGATGGTGAAGCCGGCGTCGCGAAGTGGTGCCAGATCGCCAGGCCACGCTTCTAGTCGCGTCCAGGGAATATCGAAGACCGTGCCCATCGATACGCGAACGCTGCGGCGGTAGAGGGGATCGGCGCAACGCGGGGAGACGAGGAAACCGTCGAATCCCATGCCAGCGGCGGAACGGATGATCGCCCCCACATTCGTGTGATCCACGATGTCCTCGAGGATCACCAGGCGTCGAGCCCCGGTGATTACCTCCGACACGGACGGCAAGGCCGGGCGATGCATCAGCGCGAGGGCTCCGCGGTGCACGTGGAAACCGGTGATCTGCTCGAGGAGTTCCTTGTCGCCCAGGTACACCGGCACGTCGATTGACGAGAGAAGTGGAGTCATCCGCTCGAGCCACTTATCTTCCATGAGAACCGACAGCGGCGAATGGCCTGCTACCAATGCTCGTTCGATGACCGAAGCACTCTCAGCGATGTAGACGCCGCTCGCAGGTTCGTACCTGGCCCGTAGGGCCACGTCGGTCAGATCCCGATAGCCGGTCAGCCGATCGTCCAAGGCATCCGTGATGGGTTCGATCCGCACGCAGGGCTCGCTAGTCGAAGTTCAGTAATTCACTCGGCAGTCAGTGGCGATCACGTCCACCAGCCGATCGAAGGTGTCTCGATCCAGGGTTCCATCCTGCAGCCAGGTCTGCTCCATCAGCAGCGTGTAACCCTGTGGATTGGCGCGGAAGGCAGTGCAGACCTCGGTCTTCACATCCTCGGTTTGTGCGAGCCACAACGCCTCGGCGTTTACCGCAGGAGCAGGGCTCCTGCCCGGGATCAGCGTGGCGATACCCGCCCCAGCCAGACCGACGATCAACAGCACTACGAGGGCGATGGCGAACGGTCTGCTTCGGAACAACTGCACGGCCCAACGGTACGCGAGTGACCGGTCCATGCCTGTTCGGAGCCTCCTTTGACGACGGCATGCGCACCGGCGCGGGGGAAACCTTGATGTGCCGGATCAAATCGATTCGACTGTTCGCACATGTGAGAGGAAGGGAGTGCTGACGATGCACTCGCGATTACCCAAAATGGGAGTAGCCGTGGGAGTCACGGCTGGCCTCGTTGCCAGTTCGCTGGCGATGATGCCGGCCTCATTCGCGGCTGAGGAAGATGCGGCGGGAAACAACTTGGCGTTCCCCGTGCTGTGGTCCGAAGAGGGCTACACCCTGCCGCTGCAAGGTGTCATGGGGGAAACGACGATCGATGGAGACCTCGAACCCTGCTCCGAGGAGACCGAAGGTGCCACGGACCAGGCAGCAGTGCAAAAGGACCTCGGCAACAGCTGGCAGGCCGAAAACATCGTGTTGCCCGGTAATGCAGTCGCCGAATTGGATTGGGGTGACAACATCGAGGTCAAGGACTGGAACGTGGGTCCTCCGGTCCGTGTCGAGACGGCGCTGTATGCCGATCGGACCGAAGACACGATGACCGGTTACTTGATGTGCCACGTCTCGGGCAAAGGCACCGATGAGGTGTGGGGTGCCCAGGTGGCCACCGGTGGAAGCGGTGGCGGCGGGGGTCAGTCGCTGATCACTTACGACAGCACTGAAGCACTCGTGTACACGGCGGGTGCACGTCTGACCATTCAGCGCATCGATGAGGGTGCGTCGCCAACATGGGATTCAACGCAGAAGCGCTGGGTTGGATCCGGTGTCGCCGACCCGGTATTCAACGGAGCCGTTCACGAGAAGACCAGCGACGGCCCAGGTACGTACGGGGCGGAAGTGAACGTCTCGGGCAAGATCGTCTTCGGATTCAACTGGCAGACCGATGGTCTGTACAACGGCGAGTATCGGATCACGTTCTCGCTCGACGGACCGATGGGCACCTTCCCGGGTACGGGCACATCGCTGGCCAACGCTGAGATCCGGGAATCCGTGGAGGAAGTCGCGGGTGACGAACTTGCGATCCGCTCCGCCTCGATGGCCGGCCCCGGAGCAGGTGGTGGTGGCGGTCACGGCGGTGGCGGCGGCGGTCACGGCGGTGGCGAAGGCGGCGGCAATACCGCGGTCATGGACGGAGCCAACAATCTCTCGTACATCGACGTCGCCTTGAGTGGTGGAGAGGATCCCCCGGTGGTTCCGGACCCGGAGCCGACCAACCCGCCAGCACCACCCAGCACTGATGGGGGAGCGTCAACCCCATCGGGAACCCCCGGTGGTGCGCCGACCGACCCGGGGGCATCGGGCAGTCCCGGTGCCGGGGTGCCCGTGGAAGTGGCAAGTCCCGTGCAGGCTCAAAAGCGCGTCCGACAACGCGCGCAGATCCAAGCTCCCAAGAGCAGCAAACAGCGCGTGCGCACTCGGTTGGTGTTGACCCGAGAACCGGTCTTCACTAATCAGGGCGTGACGATCCGCTGGCGGGTCACCAAGCGTTCGGAGGACAACTGCACGATCCGAAACCGTGATGGTCGAGTGACGGTCAAGTTCACCGAGCGCGGACGATGCACCGTGGTCGCATGGGCACCATCGCCTAATCCACTGGTCTACGCACCGTTCAAGGAGAAGAGGATCTACAAGGTCCGCAACAACGTATACACCGTCCGGCGCCGTTCACACGACGCGGCCCGGACACCGATAAGGGGGGCCGGGCCGCTTCGGTCGTCGAGGACTCACACGTCCATCGTCTCGTAGGTCTCACAATTCACGTGAGCACCGCAAGTTGCGATACGGCAAGAGCAATCGGATTAATCGTCCGCATAGCGGGCTTTCCGGCCACTAGTTTTCGTCCTCGTCGGCGCCTCCTGGGCTTCTCGGGGATTCCCTCGTCGGCTCGTCAATTCCCATTGCAGTTCTGCTGCGCGAACCGACAGGAGCGATACGTGGCAATTCAGGAGGGCACCCGGGTGAGCGGATTCGACCGCTGGTTCGAACTCACAGCACGCGGGTCCAACTACAGCCGAGAGATCCGAGGTGGATTCGTCACCTTCTTCACGATGGCCTACATCGTGGTGCTCAACCCGTTGATCATCGGAACCGCCATGGACGTCAATGGGATGTACATCGGCAATACCGACGACGTGGTCAAGGCGATCACCATGGTGGCCGCAGCCACCGCCCTGGTTGCTGGTTTGCTGACGATATTGATGGGTGCCATCGGGCGGTTCCCGGTAGCCATTGCGGCCGGCCTCGGCTTGAACGGCTTCGTCGCCTTCACACTGGCTCCGCAGATGACCTGGGCGGATGCGATGGGTCTGGTCGTGATCGAGGGCATCGTCATCTTGCTTCTCGTTCTCACCGGCTTCCGATCTGCGGTCTTCACGGCAGTGCCGCAGCAACTGAAGTACGCGATCGGGGTTGGAATCGGCCTGTTCATCGCGATCATCGGTCTGGTGGACGCTGGCGTCGTCCGTCCAGGTGTCCCGCTGATCAGCTTCGGGCTCTTCGGTGAGTTGAGCGGTTGGCCGATGTTCGTTTTCGTCTTCGGCCTGCTGTTGACGATCATCCTCGTGGTCCGCAAGGTCAGGGGCTCCATCTTGATCGGCATCCTGGTCACCACGGTGGTCGCCTTGATAGTCGAAGCGGTAGCCAACGTCGGCCCGAAGACGGCCGCCGATGGAAGCGTGGCGAACCCGGTGGGCTGGAGCCTGAACGTCCCGGCCATGCCCGAACAGGTGATCAGCAGTCCGGATCTTGGGCTGCTCGGCCAGTTCAACCTGCTCGGCAGCTGGGAAGCGATCGGGGTCATCGCCACGATCCTGGCGATCTTCTCTTTGATGCTCAGCGACTTCTTCGACACCATGGGCACGGCTTTCGGTCTCGCTACCGAAGCCGATCTGCTCGACAAGAAGGGCCAGATCCCTCACTTCGAGTCGATCCTGGTCGTGGACTCGGTCGCTGCGATCGCCGGCGGCGCTTCCTCGACTTCGAGCAATACCTCCTATATCGAGTCCGCATCGGGTATCGGTGAGGGTGCACGGACCGGAATCGCATCGCTCGTGACGGGGGTGTTGTTCCTGATCGCGATGTTCTTCTCACCGCTGGTAACGGTCATACCCCACGAAGCGGCGACACCCGCACTTGTGGTGGTGGGCTTCTTGATGATGACGCAGATCCGTCACATCGACTTCCTCGACTACCAGATCGGTATCCCCGCGTTCCTCACCATCATCTTGATGCCGTTCACGTACTCCATCACCGTTGGTATCGGTGCAGGCTTCGTGAGTTACGTAGTCATCAAGATCTTCGTGGGCCGCATGCGCGAAGTGAGTTGGCTCATGTGGGTCGTCTCGATCGCCTTCGCGATCTACTTCCTCATCGATCCGATCCAGAAGGTGCTCGGCGTGAGCTAGATGCCCCGTGGACACGCGTTGGCGTGTCCTGCCTTAATCGAGGTAGGGCACGCCTTCGTCGTTGATTAGCGCGTGCACAGCCACGCCTTGGTTCGCTAACTCTGCGCGCCCGGCAAGTAATGGTAGGTCCATCACGACGGCCAACGAGATCACTTCGGCTCCGGTTAAGCGCACCAGGTTGATGGCGGCTTTCGCGGTGCCTCCTGTCGCGAGGACGTCGTCGACGATCACCACTCGATCTGAGGGCGTCAGGGCATCCGTGTGCAGTTCAAGGGCGCTCGTCCCATACTCAAGTTGGTACTCCTCGCGGTGCACATCCCGTGGAAGTTTGCCGAGTTTCCGAAGAGCCACAAAGCCGCAACCCAGTTCAAAGGCCAGGGCTGCTCCCAATGGAAATCCGCGTGCTTCGATTCCGACGATCATCGTCGGGCGTTCGGGCGCGATCAAGCGGATCCAGCCCTGCACGGTGATCGCAAGCGTCTCGTGGTTGGCCAGGATCCCCGATAGATCCTTGAACGAGATTCCGGGTTCGGGGAAATCCGGTACGACGACGACCTCCGCCCACAGTCGCTCGACACTTCCTGCCACGGCGAGCACGCTAGCGCCAACGAGGCCATCGTTTTGGACCTTCGCTGCGCCCATAACCGCATGGGGTGTCCTCGAGAGACACGAAATCAAAACGCGCATCACGAGGGCGAAGGAGTGGTTGGAGGCCCGGCTGGGCGATGAACGGGGGAATATGCGGGTAATGCGTGATGGTGCCCCTGTCGCGGATGGGGAGGGCCTAGGGTTTCGCGCGGATGGCCGGGCTGGCTGGTCGGTACTACTTTCGAAGGATTGCCATGAATCGCATCGCACGACTCACGATCGCCGCTGGCGCAGCACTTCTCCTCCCGCTCTCCGTGGTCCCTGCAGCTTCGGCAGACACTTTCGAGTACATGAAGCCAAGCGAACTCGAACAGGCGGTTTTGCGCGCTCAGCCGGGTGTGGGTCTTGGCAAGTGGACGCAGAATTTCTACTTCTCGAATGACAAGGGTGAGGCAGCCTCGGCGCTTCGACCGATTGTGTGCCCGACGAGGTCGAAGAAGAACGTGACCTTGCCGAAGGCCGATTCGTATGGATCGGTCGGCTATGCAATCTCGCAGGATGCATCGATGTCGATCACCATCTGGCAGTACAGGTCCGAAGCCGATGCCGCAGCCGCGTTGACACAGTTCCAGAACGCTGACTGCCCGGACACTCCACGGATCCCATGGGAGGACGGCAAGTACTACCTCATGGATTCCGGTGGTGGTGATTACACCTCGTCACAGGTGAAGGGGGTTTCTGCCTATCTGAAGGGCTATGAGGGAACGGTCGATGGCCTCCCGATCAACGTCACATGGGCGGTCCGCCCCGTGGGCAAGACCGTTGTTCGCGTCGAAGCACAGATGTTCGGCGATGCCGCCACTTCTTCGACGAACCAAAATCGCGCCCCCCGGCTCATCGGCTCCTGGATCGATGCGGCAAGCAACGCGGTGTTGAAGTTCTCGAGCAACGACCCCAACGCCGCCTAGGAGCACTCCGCCCGTCCCTCTCCGCAGGAACACGCCGAGGCTGTCTACTCCTGGACAACTGGACCTGTCTATGTCTAGACTATTACAGGTTCGCTCGATATGTACCTCAGGAGGCCCTCATGAAGGTCCACTTCCCATCCTTTGGGCGTCGCCCGGTCACGCTCGAAGCCAAGGTCACACCCGCACACCTGATCGAGTCCGACTTCCGCCGCGCCATCTGCCGATTCACATTGGATTGCTCGTGCGGGGCGCACCACGAGACGCCCTACATCGATGAGGCCCTGGAGTGGCGCGAGCTGCATTCGCGCTTGGCCCCTATCGCCGATCAACTGCCCGCGTAGTCGTGGCAAAGACTCACACGGCCAGCGAGGGCGCGGCGAAGAAGGCGCTCGAGCAGGCCACGAAGGAGTGGCGTGCAGCTAAGAAGCGCGAGCGCGATGCACGCGATGAGGTTGCGCGAATCGTTGTGGATGTTGTTAAGGCCGGCCTGGTCACCGAGAACAAGGCCGCGAAGATCACCGACATTCCGCGCATGACAATCCGCAAGATGCTGGGGAAGAACTAGTTCGCACTCAGCCTCCGGAGAGCACCGCCATCCCCTTGAACAGTTCGTACACGAGGAATCCAGGCCAGAAGAAGGATTCGAGCACGCCCCAGGGATATCCCCAGAAGTCGGTGGCTTGCTGCCAATTCCACACGATCGCACCGATCACACCGATGCCGTAAACCGCACCGGCACCACCCGCGGTTGCCTTATTGGAGTTTGACATCGCCCCTCCTGTCTGTGGTGCCACATGGATTGGCACGCCACTTCCACGGTAGGCGATCAGTCGGCCTGGTAAGGACGAGAGTACGAGCATTGACCGCTCAGCACGCCCGGAAGGACTCCAACCCTCAACCGACCTGGTCCTTCAACGACGATCGTCGAGTGTCAACTCGTGACCGAATTCCTCACAGAGCACCGTGAATCGTCGCCCGTCTCACCAGCAAGGCGCGCGGAGCGTCAGGAGTGGTTGGTGGCACGCTCAGGTCGTGCCGTGTAGTGCGGTCTACGGCTGTCTTGACGATCCTGACGAACGCAACTACCCTCTAGACCTTCTGTCTATTCGGCAATAGGAGTCTCTGATTGAGTAATCACGCACGCACATGGGTCGAAAGCAGACTGGTGATCGCGATCGCCTCCGGCTGCGTGATGCTTGGATCGCTAGTGGCCCTTCCTTCCACGACAAGTTTTGCCGCTGACGACGACACTCTCGGCGTATACGGGGATGATGACATCGAGGAAGAGGGTTATCAGCCCATTGACCAAGTCGCCAAGACATCAGTCGCGACCGCGAATCTAAGTGACGAAATCACGGGCACGCTCCTTGATGATCTCCAAGGAGGACTGTTTGGATTTGGCTTCAACTACTTGATGGAGCTTGCTTTTCCCCAGCCGAACTACGCAGCAGAACTATCGCAAATTGAGAGTTCGCTGAATGCAGGTTTCGCGCAAACTAATGCCGAACTCACGGCCATCCAGTCCAGTATCAATACGCTCTCTCAGCAAGTGACGAATAACGTTGCAGTGTCTTCCCAGGGAACATGTCAAACACTTATAGCCCAAGCAAATGGGTATGTCGCGAATCTGCAAAAGACGTACGCGAATTATGTGGACGCCTCGAGTCCGAGTTGGGTGAACG